>RZYD01000105.1 GCA_009930445.1 Bacteroidia bacterium
AGCCGAAATCATCCAGCGCAATCATTATTTCCGGAATTTTGCAAAAATCGCAATCGATCAGCTGGAGAAGGGGATTAACCCCAAAGACCATGACCTGCTGCGTTTAACACGCACAATCAATCGCGGATGTGAATACCTGAATACAATGGTGTATGCGCATTCAAAGCAATACCTGGATCAGGGAAAACAGGTTGGAATAGTTGGGGGAGACCACAGTGTTCCGCTGGGGCTGATAAAAGCCCTCGCTGAAAAGCATAACAATTTTGCCGTTTTACAGATTGATGCCCATGCCGATTTAAGAAAAGCCTATATGGGTTTTAAATACTCGCATGCCTCCATTATGTACAATGTCATGCAACTACCAACTATCAGCCATTTGGTTCAGGTTGGAATACGCGACGTATGTCAGGAAGAGATGGATCGTGCCCGATCCGATCATCGCATCCGCCAGTTTACCGATGAAGATCTTGCTGTCCGTATGCTGCGCAGGGATACCTGGGAAACCCTATCCGCTGAAATTATCGCTGCTCTGCCTGAAAAGGTTTACATTTCTTTTGATATTGATGGCCTCGACCCGTCACTATGTCCCAACACCGGAACTCCTGTTCCCGGCGGACTGCTTTTCAACCACATCCTCTTCCTGATTGATCAACTCGCCTCTTCCGGGAAAAAAATCGTGGGTTTCGATCTTTGCGAAGTAGCACCCGGAAAAGAAAACACCTGGGATGCGAATGTCGGAGCAAGAGTTTTATACCTCCTTTCGCTGCTGGCAATTACCAATGGATGAACGAAGGATAATGCCCACGATAAGCTGGAATAAAAACAACAACAAATGGTTTGCGGGAAACCTGCTAAAGGCCATCCGCAAATTCAACATGATTACACCGGGAGAAACTGTGGCCGTGGGTATGTCGGGAGGTATCGACAGCACCGTTTTACTTTATGCACTGGACTATATTAACCGTTATTCGCCACTACATTTTCAACTACTGGCACTTCATGTCGAAACCTTCTCCACAGAAGCCAGCGCACCCATAAGCGCCTTTGCCCAATCACTTGGCATACCCGTAAAGATATTGTCGGTGAACCGGCAAGGCGATCTTCCGGAAAAAGGAATCTGCTACACCTGCAGTAGGTTAAAAAAAGGAGCCCTCATAACCTTTGCAGAACAAAACCAGATAAAAACCATTGCCTATGGACACCACGCCGATGATTTCGCGGAAACATTCTTCATGAATCTTTTTGAACATAAAAAGATTGAAGGACTCAACCCGGTTAGTTTTGTGGCAAAAGGAAATATTGCCTTCATCCGTCCTATGATTTATCTGGAAAAAAAAACCATCGAACGCATGTTTACCCACTTTACGCTCCCCGACCTCGCCGTTCCCTGCAAGTATGAAGAAAAAAATATCCGTAGCCACTACCGCGACTTACTGCAGCAATTTGGTAAAACAGCCCGTTTACAAAAACCAGCAAAACGAATTGTAGAAGCCTGCTATCCAAAAAAAACTCATCATGAAATATAAAGGTCAAAAGGAACTCTATCAGTTTTTTGAAGAACACCATATTTCTTTTCAATATTATGGGCATAAGGAAGCCGGAACGATCGAGCAAGCATTGGAAGTATGGAAAGGGATAGAGGCAGCGAAATGTAAAAATATTTTTTTCAGAAACCATAAAGGAAACCAGCATTATTTGGTAATCCTTGAACATACGCGTCAACTGGATATTCACCAACTGGAAAAAAATTTAAAACAGGGAAAACTCACTTTTGCCTCCGGGAAACGATTGCTACACCATTTGGGGGTAACCCCCGGATCTGTTTCGCCCTTCGGGCTTATCCATGATAAAGACAAACATGTTGTGGTTTTTATTGATAAAGTGCTGGAGGAAGCAGAAAGAATCAGTTTTCACCCGAACGATAACCGCGCTACAGTGGTAGTCAGCAATCACGATTTCAAAAAGTTTCTTAATTTGTGCGGCAATAAATTTGAATACATTGAGCTATACACCTAACGCGGCTGTTCTTTTAACTGATTAAGTTTCCATAAGTCGCGGTAATCCATGCGAATTAAAGGCGATAGAGCGATCCAACCTGTTTTACCAATCTGTTTCTTTAAGGCTTCCAATTCTTTAAGCTGGTTGACTGTATCCGGTTCAATAATGGCGGGAAAACCATTTTCACGAAGCATCAGATTGCGTTTGGCCTTTATCGATAATTCCAGATAGAGACGGATAAAGCAATACATATCGAGCACGACTTCCGACGAAAACCGGTCTTTCACGGAAACAAGGTACGCGCCGGCTTTTGTTGCAAGGAATCCTCCCTGACGCATTTTATTCAACAGTTGCACCTCGGTATCAAATTCTATTTCCAGCCATTGCTGTAATTTTGACTCGCTGTGTTTAAACATCAGCATAACCAGCAGCGGAAACGACACAAAAATAAAAAGGGTGGAAATTACGGGCGAGACCAAAAAATGGTTATTTACCGAATGCAACACCACGGCAGGTAAAATACCCCAAAAAAAGCCCCGCGAAGAGGGATAGCCCCGCGAAATGGCACTCAACATCAGAACAGCGAAAAGTGTTGTACCCCCTCCATGCATCAATGCAGTTCCAAAACCCCGCACCATCCAAAGGATTACCCCCGTATTTTCCGCTGTCATTATATAATAAATATTTTCAGCAACAGCAAATCCGGTTCCCACCGCAAATCCATAAATCGCGGCATCAATCATAAAACCGACCTTACGCCGCATGACAAGCAACAGTACCAACCCGGCTTTCAGCAGTTCTTCCACTACAGGCGAAATAAGGCGCGAATAAGGAGTAAACTCCATGCCTAAAAAACCACATAACCAGGTATTAATAAAATAAGCCACTACCGTGGTAAGCATTCCATAGAAGAAACAAACCACAATCGTCCGAACCGAAACCAGTTTAAAACTGTCGATATATATCAAAAACACCAGAAAAAGCACCACAGGCAAAAGACTGACAATAAGGGACATAGGTTATTATTGTTGAATTTCGATCGGATCAGCATACAAAACAACCTGATCATTCGCCACAGTAAACAGTATCTCCTGGCTCAGGTGGTCTTTCATTTTCAGAAAAACAACCGCTGAAAGCGGGCCCTTCGATTCCAGTGCTACCTGTGTATAACCCGTTTGGGCCGCACTATTTTCATTTCCGGTTAAAATCTTAACCGCATAAACAGAAAAAGCGGCAGGATTGAATTCCATCCGTGAAACCACTGCATCCTCACTGTTTACTTCCAACCTGATACTAACCACTTCATTGGAATAACAGACCTCCGCATCTACAGTAGCCTCCGGCGAATGATAAACTAAAGGATAGCAGGTAGAATTCTTCAACATGGAACCAGATAGCAGCTCATTATCAAATGATTGCTTTTGAGAGAAATAAAGGACAGCAAAGCCTGCGATAAGACCGGCCAGAAAAACATAGGCATAGGCCCATTGCGGTGAAACGAAAAAATTTCTCATAGAAGTAGTTTGTTTTTGTGCGGTACGACTGTATTTATAGGGATCAATAGCCTGAAGCACCCGCGATTTAAGCCGTTCAGGCACCGGCATGGTAGTGGCGTTATTTTTCAGGGTATTATGTAACGCTTTCTCCTGCAGCCACTGCTTGTGTTGCCGGGGATTTCTTCTGAAATACCGCTCTAAATCAGCCTTTTCGCGAGAGTTAAGCGCATCGTCAAACCACTTTTCCAACAGTTTTTGCATTCGGTTTTGAGCTCTCATAGCCTAATCCCTGTTAAGTTTTTCCGTTAATAGTTTCCGGGCTGTAAACAACCTTGATTTTACCCGTTTCGCAGGTACAGATAACACAGCGGCAATTTCAGTGTATGACAATTCCTGATAATAAAACAACAAAATCAGCAATCGGTATTTTTCATCCAGGGTATGAATTATCTTTAGCAACTGGTTTTGCTGTTCCGTGGCAATAAATTGTTGCTCGGGCGATGCCACCGTTTCATCATGTATTTCCTCAGCCATCACTGCGCTTGGTTTCTCTTTTTTAATACAGTTCAACGCATGATTCAGTGCCAGCCGGTAAAACCAACTAAAGAATTTGTATTCAGGCGCATATTTCGCAAGGTTATTGTACATTTTAATAAAAGCTTCCTGTGTCAAATCTGCAGCCACCTCATAATTGCCGCATAAACGGTACATCAGTTGAAAGATGGGATGTTCATAGCGTTCATAAAGGATTCCAAATGCGCCGGATACGCCCTTAAGAATCTGTTCAATAAGCTGCTGATCCTCCCTGTTCTCCTTCATAAATACCATTTTTACCCTTGAAAGTTGGTTTGAAAATGTTAAAAAATAAAAACATAGAAACTATTTCTTCCGTAGCTCAAAATTCTGTCCCAGGTATACCTTACGAACCTGTTCATCGCCTGCCAGTTCCTCAGCCGTCCCTGATTTCATCACAGCGCCTTCAAACAGCAGATAGGCCCGGTCGGTAATCGAAAGAGTTTCATGCACATTGTGGTCAGTAATCAGAATACCAATATTTTTATCTTTCAAACGGGCAACTATGTTCTGAATATCTTCGACTGCAATTGGGTCGACACCGGCAAAAGGTTCGTCGAGCAGAATAAATTTTGGGTCTACAGCCAGGGCACGGGCTATCTCAGTGCGGCGGCGTTCTCCCCCTGAGAGGGTTATTCCCTTACTTTTTCGCACATGCTGCAAGCCAAACTCCACCAGCAACGATTCCAGCTTGTGTTCCTGCTCCTGTTTTTTTAACCCCGAAAACTCGAGAACAGCGCGAAGATTATCTTCCACACTTAAACGCCTAAAAACCGAAGCCTCCTGTGCCAGATAGCCAATACCCAACTGCGCACGACGATACATCGGTAGCTCCGTAATATCCATATCATTCAGGTATACACGGCCTGAAAAAGGTTTTATCAATCCCACAATCATATAAAAAGAGGTGGTTTTCCCTGCTCCGTTGGGACCCAGCAACCCCACAATCTCCCCTTGCTTCACAGTGATAGAAACATCCTCCACCACTGTTCGTGAACGATACTTTTTATAAAGCGACTCTGTACGCAATAACATGCTCATACTTCTTCCCCAATTAATTCTTCCCAAAATTCCACCGCCTTCCGCATGTGTGGAATCACAATGGTACCCCCAACCAGTACAGCAATCGACATCGCTTCGAAAAGCTCATCCTTTGATACATGCTGTTCATTACAGGCGATCAAATGATATCGGACACAATCGTCGCAGCGCAATACCATGGAAGTAGTCAGACCGATCAACTCCTTGGTTTTCACGGGAAGGAACCCTTCACGGTATGTGTTGGCATCGACATTATACAAGCGTTTGATTACCTTATTATCTGCAGCAAGAATTTTTTCATTCATGCGGGCCCGGTAGGCATTAAACTCATCCAACATTTTTCCCATAATGTTTTGATTAGATTATTCCTTCTTTAAGAATGTCATGTAAATGAATCACGCCCAGATACTGATCATTATCGACTACCAATAACTGGGTGATCGATCGTTGGTTCATTATTTCCAGTGCTTCGGAGACCAGGCTGGAAGATTCAATTGTTTTGGGTGTTTTGCTCATAATATCAGCAGCAGTAGCCCTTTCAAATTCCATTTTACGGTGTAGCATACGCCTCAGGTCGCCATCGGTGATTATTCCGGATACACTACCTCCGGCAGTTAAAACGGCGGTACAACCCAAGCGGCGTGCGGAGATTTCAATAATCACTTCCGCCAATGGCGTGGATTCCTTAACCATCGGTTTTTCATTTGCGGGATAAAGATCGGCCACACGCAGGTACAAGCGTTTTCCAAGCGCACCACCCGGATGCACACGGGCAAAATCGGCTGTGGTAAACCCCCGGCATTCCAGCAAGGCCACCGCCAGCGCATCGCCCATCACCAACTGTGCCGTTGTGCTTGAAGTAGGGGCCAGGTTATTGGGACAGGCCTCTTTCTTCACCGAGGTATCGAGTACAATATCGGCCTGCAACGCAAGATACGAAGTTGGATTGCCGGTTATTCCAACCAACAGGTTACCCCGACCCCGCAGCAGAGGCAGTAGCACTTTAATTTCCGGAGTATTTCCACTTTTACTCAAACAAATGATAATGTCCTCTTTACGGATCATTCCCAAATCACCGTGAATGGCATCAGCGGCATGCATAAACATGGCAGAAGTTCCGGTAGAGTTAAAGGTAGCCACCATTTTGCCTGCAATGCTTGCGCTCTTTCCGATTCCGGTTACAATAAGACGGCCTGACATCGCCAATATGGCACGAACACAGCGCACAAAGCCTTCGTCAAGTAAATCGCTGAGATGGCGTATTGCTTCCGACTCCTCTGCAATGGTTCGTTTGCCCGCGCTTAAAATCTGCGTATCCGAATAAGTTGTAGTGGCATTCATAAAATAAATTTATAAGGGTATAGCAATAACGCAAATATGTGGTTCATGGTATACTAAGCCAGCAGCAATTCCAGGTTATCGACCAAACGACTGGCGCCTATTCGGAACAAATCGGGCGTAAGCCAGTTCATGCCCAGTACCTCCTGAACGATAGAAGCATAGGCGAGTGCATCATCCGGGGTTGAAATGCCACCGGCAGGTTTTATTCCCACTTTTTCACCGGTTTTCCGGAAGTGGGTCATAACCACCTCAGCCATCACGCGAACAGCCTCCAGCGTAGCGGCAGGCATTGATTTCCCTGTGCTGGTTTTGATAAAGTCAGCTCCAGCGGCTATGGCCAGTTCAGCGGCCAGACGGATATGCCCGGGTGTCTTCAGTTCTCCTGTTTCCAGGATCACCTTAAGATGTGCTTTACCGCATGCTTTTTTTATGGCTACCAGTTCCGCTTTTACCTCCTCGTAACGACCTTCAAGAAACATTCCACGATTAATAACCGCGTCAATCTCGTCAACCCCTTGTTCGGCAGTCCATTGTACTTCCAAAACCTTGGTTTCCAGGGGTGACTGGCCTGAAGGGAAAGCACCTGCCACACATGCCGTTAGTATTCCCGAGCCGGCAAGCTTAGCCTTGACCTGAGCTGCGAAAGGCGGATAGACACAAATGGCTGCGGGATGGCCCTGACCGTTATTTTTCTTTTGAAGATTTAATGCTTTTTGACAGAGCGCATCCACCTTTGCGCGGGTATCGTCGCCTGAAAGGGTGGTAAGATCGACGAAGGAGAGGAGTTGCTTTACGGTATGCTTATCCATAGTAAAAATTTTTACAAAGGTAATGAATTGGGGATAAAAAAAACGTGCCCTTATAAGGGCACGTTTTTTTCATAATTCAAAAAATCGATTTAGGGTTTAAGAAAAACAGCAACAGAACTGCTTGTTCCTGTGCCCCATGAAATGCCATCATTTGAATATTGAAATTCCAGATTACCACTTGAATTGATGACAAACCGCCAGTAGTCAGTTCCATTGGAGAGGATAATTGCACCACTAGACGTAGCCGTTGCATTGACCCTAAGATCACCATTCACGGTAGCTGATGCCGTTGTCAACTCATTGGCCACCATATCACCGGCAATCATATGTGTTGACGACACGGTAGTTGCAGTAATCCCTGCCACCCCAGTCAGGTTACCCCCGGTGAGGGTAGCCGTACCATCGGTGAAGGTAGTTCCGGTTATTGCATCACCATAGATATTGCTCAAATCACCAACGGCACCAACAACTCCATCAAAATAACCACCTGTTTCAATATTT
>RZYD01000598.1 GCA_009930445.1 Bacteroidia bacterium
AATCCTCGATTCCAGAGGTAACCCGACGGTTGAAGTGGATGTATTGACCTCCAGCGGCGTTGTCGGCCGTGCCTCAGTCCCCTCCGGCGCCTCTACTGGCGTTCATGAAGCTGTGGAACTCCGTGATGGCGATAATAAATTCTTCCTCGGAAAAGGAGTCCTCAATGCTGTGAATAATATTAATAATGTGCTCGCTGAAGAGATAAAAGGATTCTATATCACCGATCAGGTGGATATTGATAACCGTATGATCGAGCTGGATGGTTCTCCCAATAAAGGAAAACTCGGGGCAAATGCTATTCTTGGCGTTTCTCTCGCCGTCGCCCACGCCGCAGCCCAGGAAACCGGGCAACCCCTCTACCGCTATATCGGAGGCGTTAATGCAACCACACTTCCGATCCCTATGATGAATATTCTCAATGGGGGTTCTCATGCCGACAATAGCGTCGATTTTCAGGAATTTATGATTATGCCCATCGGCGCTTCCTCGTTTCATCAGGCCATTCAAATGGGGGCTGAAGTATTTCATCACCTCAAAAGCGTGCTCAAAACTGCTAATTACTCTACTAACGTGGGTGATGAAGGTGGTTTTGCTCCTAATCTGAAAAATAACGAAGAAGCCATTACGGTTATCCTTAAAGCCATAGAAAACGCCGGCTATCGCCCAGGTGAAGATATCTTTATTGCCCTCGACCCCGCCGCTTCTGAATTTTATCTTCCAGAAGAAAATAAATACCACCTTAAATGGTCTTCAGGGGATAAACTGACTCCCAATCAGATGGTTGACTTCTGGCATGACTGGGCTACCCGTTTCCCCATCGTATCTATCGAAGATGGTATGGCCGAAGATGACTGGGAGGGATGGAAACTCATGACCGATAAAATGGGGAAAAAAATTCAACTCGTCGGCGACGACCTCTTCGTTACTAATGTCGAACGCCTGGTAAAAGGAATTGACCTACAAGTAGCCAACTCAATCCTGATAAAGCTTAACCAAATTGGCACCCTTACCGAAACAATTAACGCAGTGACTCTTGCACACCGTAACAGTTATACCTCCGTTATCAGTCATCGCTCCGGTGAAACTGAGGACGTAACGATTGCTGATCTCGCTGTAGCGCTTAATACCGGCCAAATTAAAACGGGCTCCGCCTGCCGCAGCGAGCGCATTGCCAAATACAATCAACTGATGCGTATTGAAGAAATGCTGGGTGAAGCCGCAATTTTTCCCGGAAAACGCTTTAAATATATGCGATAAGTTTTTTTATTCTATGGTTTGAAAAACTGCCTCAAGGGAAACGTTGAGGCAGTTTTTGTTGAAATTGCTAAGCCTTATAAAAATGCTTTGCAAATTTGTTTTGCACCAGGTGATAGGGTTACCGGATCGTCATGATAAAATCATACCCCGCTATTCCACTCTCATCCGTAATAGATTATGACTCAAAAGCATACAAACCCAGGAATTTACCAAAATCCTCTAAGGGTTTTCCCCGGCCCAAGGGTTTGGACCCACATAATGGATTTGTCCCGCTGTGCCCTGAAATTGACTCCGGCCAACGATACAGGTACTTAACCACCTGGAAATTGT
>RZYD01000599.1 GCA_009930445.1 Bacteroidia bacterium
ATGGGATTTATATCGTGAAAACGTAATTATTGTCGATTTTGGCACTGCACTTACCCTAACCTGCGTTTCGGAACATGCAGTAATCAAAGGTATTGCCATCGCCCCCGGATTAAAAACCGCTGTCAAATCCCTTTTTAGTGACACCGCGCAGCTGCCCGAAGTTTCGCTGACTACGCCGGTTAGTGTATTAGGTACCAATACCATCGACGCCATCCGGGCAGGAATCGTTTTCGGGTATCAGGGTATGGTGGAGACCCTGGTAAAACGCGCAAAAGAAGAAATGGCTTCCAACGCACGGGTTATTTTTACCGGCGGAATGGCGAAAGTAATTATGCCGCTCACTTCGGTTTACGACCATTACCACCCCCATCTGACCCTCGACGGGCTGCGTATTATCGGGCGGTATTCAGAAATTGCCCCCTTTACGCCAAAATAAATCCTATTTTTAAAAAGGGTTCTTCTCTGACATCCATTTGGTGGTTTACGTTCCACACGGTTGAAATCTAAAAAAATGATTTCTATCTTTACGCAGAAAACCAGAAGTAAAACCTAAACCATAGCGAATGAACATTCCCGTAATCATCTCTTTTTCTGTATATATCCTGGGTATGCTGGCCATAGGATTATATTTTTACCACAAAACAAATAATATCTCCGATTATGTGCTTGGCGGCCGCGGGCTTAACCCGGTAGTGACGGCCCTGAGTGCTGGCGCTTCCGATATGAGCGGATGGCTTCTGCTTGGTCTGCCGGGCTTAATCTATATCACCGGGCTAAGTGGAATATGGATTGCAGCCGGACTGATTACCGGTGCTTTCCTGAACTGGCACTACATAGCAAAACGATTACGAATTTTCTCCGCTGCTTTTGGTGATGCGATTACTATTCCCGGATACCTGGCGCATCGGTTTTCCAACTACCGGCTACGCATTGTCTCTTCACTAATTATTCTGATTTTTTATACCCTTTATGCTTCGGCAGGTCTCGTGGGCGGGGCAAAACTATTCGAAGCTACATTCCACCTCCCTTATCAAACCGCCCTGATTACCGGGACCCTTATTATTGTTTCGTATACCTTTCTGGGTGGATATAATGCCGTTTCCTGGACTGATTTTTTTCAGGGGATCATCATGATGCTGGCGCTCATCGTAGTTCCGGTACAAGTGGTGACGGAGCTTGGCGGCATTAAGGAAACCTTTCATCTGGTTCGTGCGGTCAACCCGGATTTTTTAAAACTGGCACACAATGGAGGAATTGCTGCTATCGTTTCGCTGGCCGCCTGGGGGCTGGGGTATTTTGGCCAGCCTCATATCCTTGTACGTTTTATGTCGATCAAAAAACCGGAACGTGTTTCTTCTGCCAAACGAATTGGCATGAGTTGGATGGTGCTGTCGATGGCCGGATCGATAGCCGTGGGATTCTTCGGAATTGCCTTTGTGCACGCCAGGGGTATAGCACTCAACGACCCGGAGAAAATATTTATCGTACTATCCCAATTACTTTTTAACCCCTGGATCGCAGGGTTTGTTCTGGCCGCTATTCTGGCCGCCATCATGAGCACAATCGATTCACAACTTTTGGTCT
>RZYD01000600.1 GCA_009930445.1 Bacteroidia bacterium
GTTTCGCCTTGGAAAATTTTCCCGGTCAGGAAGGGTCTGGCTAAAAAATTCAGAAATCAACCCACCGTTTGCGATCATCTTTTGAGCCAAACCACGGTTCTGATTAGGGTACAATGTATCAAGGCCGTGTCCAAGTACGGCAAGTGTGGGGATTTGTGCATTCACTGCCACACGATGTGCCTGTGTATCAATACCATAAGCAAGCCCACTTATAATTGAGACCCCATAATCAGCCAATCCATGAATAATTTTTTCCGTAATATACTTTCCGTTTTCTGTAGCTTTTCTTGTCCCGACAATGCCTATAGTGCGCCTGCTATTCAAATCCATTTTGCCACGAAAAAAAAGAAATACAGGGCTGTCCTGACAATGGGTAAGCCGAAGCGGGTAAGCTCCGTCCTGGAAAAAGAGAGCCGAAATACGATTGCGTTCAATAAACTTCCATTCCGCTTCTGCCTGGGGCAGATATAATTTATTCACGATACCCTCTGCTACAGTACATGACAATCCGCGTAGTTTGAGCAACTCAGCCCGTGGAGTTAAAAAAATCCTTTCGGCCGACCCATAGTGCTCAAGTAATTTTCGAAGGGTTACATCGCCCATACCGGGAATCATCTTCAGGGCAAAGCGATAAATCCATTGTTGCGCATCATCAAAAGCCATACACGGTGCAATCATATAGGTGTTGTTCATTAATCCCATCGGGCGAAAAAAATAACCCATCAGCGAAAAAAAAAGGCAATAACTGCGCTACCGCCAGGAGAGAGACCTGAAATAATTACTACGCGGAGATACTGGCAAAAAATAACTATTTTTGTATTCTAAAAGCTACCATTATGATTCTTGACTACATTACCTGGGCGGTCGACCCGAGAATATTCCCCAACACGGGCATTCATGTGCGCTGGTACGGATTATTTTACGCCATCGGATTATATCTTGCGTATATGGTCATTGGCTGGATGTTAAAAAAAGAAGGGAAACCGGAAAAACTCACCGACGCACTGGCAATCTGGGTTATTGTTGCTGCAATCGTAGGAGCCCGGTTAGGACATTGCTTTTTTTATGAACCCTCCTATTACCTGGCACACCCCTGGGAAATCGTGATGATATGGAAAGGGGGACTGGCCAGCCACGGTGCAGCAGTGACTATCCCTATAGCCTTATTTTTCTTCGCCAGAAAATACAAAACACAATACAATATCAATCTGATGTGGCTTTTCGACCGCCTGGCGGTGGGTATCCCGCTGCCTGCCTTTTTTATTCGCATGGGCAACCTGATGAACTCCGAAATCTATGGGGTAAAAACCACCCTGCCCTGGGGTTTTATTTTCGAACGGAATGGCGAAACCCTTCCCAAACATCCAACACAGATTTATGAAGCACTGGCCTACCTGGCGATCTTTTTTGTGCTGTTCATCCTTTATAAACGCAAAGGAAAAGAGATTAAACCGGGGTTGCTCGCAGGCCTGTTCTTCTTCCTGGTGTTTACCGCCCGCTTTTTCATCGAATACATTAAAAACCCTCAGGTGGATTTTGAAATAGGAATGCCCTTGTATATGGGACAACTGCTCAGCCTTCCA
>RZYD01000106.1 GCA_009930445.1 Bacteroidia bacterium
GCAACAGCAGCAACACCTGTACTGAACGTTATAGGCTTAACAACAGCAGCAACAATAGCGGGAGCCATAGCGGCGGGAGCCGTGGGGGCGGCAGCAACAGCACAGACAGCAAGTGTTAAACGATAAATATTAATTTAAAAAAAAACAAAGTCATGGAAAAAAAATCAAAAAATGCAACACAAGTAATCGGGGTGGATTTATTTAAACCTTTTATGGTATGGTTGTTTCAATCAGGGGCTAAATTTGAAAATATGGCCGGGCAGAAACTATTCAAATGGGTGGTTACTATTATATTCGCCTTATTGCAAGGGTTGAAGTATCTTAGTAAGATGACTACTATCTGGGAACAATTAAAGGATTTGGATGAGGTAGAAAAAGAAGAAGTATATCAGGAGGTATGTGAAAAGTTTATTTTAACAAATAAAGAGGCGGAAGAAAAAGCAGAAGAATATTTTAATATGGTATTAGATGCTTGGATGTTAATTAAAAGTGCTGGAGTATTGTTAAAATGAAAAAAATAATCAGGTGGATAAGGGTACATATAAAGTTTGGGATTAAAAATACTTTATTGTTCCATGATTCTATAAAAGAGAAAAGGCATGATACCAGTAGTAGATAATCAGTATTTTCGGGATTCTATCTTTTATGACAAAGCACCATTTTTGACATATAAAGATAATATTCCACAGTTTCAAGTTGTTATACCTAATACTATCCATGCTACAGATATAAGTATTAGTATATGCAATTTAAATGATGAAGTGATAGCTACTACTACGGGAACGGTAATACAGGAAAGATATAAAGAGAATGACGATAAATTGATTTATGCAGGTGGAGAGATCACCGGGTTAATGGGTAATGAGATGTATTATATAAAGATCGAAGTATCCGGGTTATCATTTTATACAGAAGCATTCAAGACAATAGATCAGGAAAAAATAATTGATGTACGTATAACACAAGATGGGGAAACACGTATTACTCAGGATTCAGAAACACGTATAGTATATGGATAGGAAAATAACAAGTCTTACACCTCAAAATACGTATGTAAATGCGTATATAGAGATAGACACAGGAACTGGCAGTTATAAGCAATCTATTGCAACTGCCGTAAGTAGTGTAGTGGCGGCATATACCTTAGCTGATGCGACACAGAACACATCATTGGGATTAAATAGCAATGGTTCCCTGCCTACGGTATCTGGTACTAATTATCTTAATTCTATGGTATCTCATTTAGATGGGTTGGAGTTATTAGATAGTGAAATTTATGATTTATCTACGAATATAGGTACACAGTTATATACAAATAATTATGTAGTTATAGATAGTGAGTCGATCACGGATAGTATTGATAAATTAGATTCCGGGTTACAAGATGCTTTTACTTCAATTAATGCTATTAGTGTAGAGGCAGCAAATGTGGGGGCTACACGTTTGACATTTACTATCACTCCGGTAAAATTAAAAAGCATCTTGCAGTCAGGCAATGCAGAGGCAATTATTGACTTATCTACTACAGCCGGGGCAGGGAGTAAGTATGTAATGGTACATGATGTCATGGTGTTTGTTAATTATAATACTACAGGGCATTCCATTGTAAATAGTGATTTATGTCTTTCTTACGGATCTACGTATGGGGTTGCATCTGTTATTGCCACTATCCCGGAAGTGACGTTAGAGACTACCGCAGATGGGTATATGAAGCCAGCAATTTCCGGGGCTACCCTAATGGCTAAAGATCCACGTAATGCAAGCATATATTTAGTCGCTGATTCAATAAGTACAGTAACCGAAGGAGATACGGTATTTTATTTATCTTTATTGTATTCAATAATAGATATTGATACCAGTATTTCCACACCAGCATCTACAGAATGATACGGATAAAAGTATGGCATAACACGATATTAGGGGATATTAATTACCCGGTAGGATATTTTGATGAGTATCTTTTCAATGCTGAAATACGTGAAGAATCCCCTTTATCTGAACGTATCGTGGTGAATGTGGACGGTAGAGATATTGTACAAAGCTATACGATAACGCATAGAAAAAAAACAACTATATATGTTGATGAATCTTATATCCATTTAATTCGTTTGATTCCAATGTATAAATATATAGAAATATATGATAATGATGTAATATATAGCGATATATATAACATTGAATTAAGTGAAGACAATACATATAATAATGGTAGTGTAATAGAGATAAAACTCACATTTGCATATAAGAATTATATATCTCGTAATAGTGCAATATAATAAAATAAGATATGTAAGGAGTAGAAAATATAACATAAAATTATATATTCCTTTAATAAAAAAAGATCCGGTTAAAAAACAATGGGGTTTTAGGGTAGGGGATTTAATACATACCCCTTATGGTGAAGGCATGGTAATAAGTAAGATTATGTCAGGCAAAAAAGTAGGGGTGATATGTAAGGTAGCGGAAGGGCTGAAAAATATTCCTGAATATCCTATTGTAAAACGGAGATTTGTTGTATTAAAGTATAAAGATTTAGTAAGATGGAACACCAATTTATTGAAGCGGGGAGAGTTAATTTCTATTGGTACTGCAAGAAGCGTGAACCTGATTTCTATAGACCAGAGAGGGAACATTTAAGGATATTATGTGATACATTAGATGCTTTTTTAAAAAACAAGTTATTAAAACCTAACGGGGAGCCATATAATAAGATACAAATTGCGTTACCACCACGTCATGGGAAAAGCCGTACATTGGTGAATTTATCAACTTGGGCATTGGGGCGTAACCCTTTAGAGGAGAGGATTATATGCCAATCTTATAACAATAATTTGGCACAGGATTTCTCACGTTATACAAGGGATGCTATCGCAGAAGAGCGGCAATATCCTGAGCAATATATTTTCTCTGATTTTTTCCCTAATGTAACTATAAATAGGAGTAATAAAAGCGTTGCTAAATGGGCAATAAAAGGTTCCTTTTTGAGTTATATCGGCTCTGGAATTGGGGGTATGGTAACTGGGAAGGGGGGATCATTAATAATAATAGATGACCCGGTGAAAAATGCCGAGGAGGCTATGAATATAAATAATTTAGAGAAGATATATCTTTGGTACACCGGGACGCTTGTTTCCCGGGCTGATGCTTTAAAAGGGGAGGCGAAAATTATCCTTAATCACACTCGTTGGAGTAAGTACGATTTAGCGGGGAGGTTATTATCTGATGAACCTGAAGAATGGTATGTGTTGACAATGCCAGTATATGATGAGGAAAACGATACAATGTTATGTGAGGATATTTTAAGTAAAAAAGAATATTTTACACGCCGGAATTTAGCTTTTAAAAACAGTAAGCCTAAGATGATATTTTTAGCTAATTATCATCAGCGGATAGTAGAATTAGAAGGGGCGTTATTAAGTAATTTTAATGAATATGACCCAAATACATTTGAAGCAAATACCCGGATAAGATTGCTGATGGACTATGCCGATACAGGGAAGGATTATTTCTTTGCCGTGTTTTATACTACAAACAGGAACATACAAATATATATACATGATATTATTTTTACACAGGATAAACAGGAGTTATATGAGCCTCTATTAAAACAGAAGATAGAACAATACCAGCCTATAAAAGTATATGTAGAGAGACAGGGAGGGGGCAAACAAGCCACGATAGGCATTATGAACAGTGTAAAATACCGTAGGCCTCGTAATGACATACAGGCATTCCATCAAAGCCTGAATAAAAAAATAAAAATATTACGATATAGTTCTTTTGTCAGTGAGAATACCTTTTACCCCAAAGGATGGGACACACGATGGAGCAAATTTTACGATCATATCACTACCTTCCAAGCGGTATTAGATAATAATGATATTTTTGATGGTATTGATGGGTTATGTGAAGTAGTACGGAGGGAGAAACTGGCCCGTCGTGGAGGGATGAAAATATCTAATTAATCCCCATATCAATCTCTTTCCGGTGTAATGATATTAGCTGGGTTAGATCTTGTACAAAAGCGCAGTATGTTTGATATTTTAGTTTCATAATTTCCTGCATAGACTCACGTTCGGCAAAAACTTCCATCTCTGTTTTTATCTTACTATCAACAATTTTATCTGCACCTGTTGCATTGAATCCTTTTTCTAATAATATATTAAACTCCTTGCTACGTTGTATTTTCTTTGCGACATAACTCATAGATGTATTACGGACACTAATACCCACCTCTTCTACAAATTTATTTAACAAGTAAATAGTCCTTGATTTTATTGCTGAAATATCTGACAATGGGATGCCGTTTAGATTACCCTTGTAATGATTAATTATTTTCTCTAACTCTACTATGGAATGAGATGGGATATATAAACTGATAGGATAATCTTTATCGTTTAATATATCTAATATTTCCTGTAATTGTTTCCTTGTGTGTATTATCATCGCAATGAGGGTATTTTAATTTCTATTATCTCCATTTTTTCTTTTGCCCGATCCAGTAATGAATAATCGTTATTGGGGTTAAATTTGAATTGGGAGGTAAACAGGGTAATGCCTTTATCCCTATTATGAAGTATGTATTCTATTGTGTTAATATAATCTCCCATATTATTAATCCGTTCCGGGTTCTTACCAATATCGTCAATGAATAGTATTTTATATTGAATGATATCTTTCAATATCTCATACTCCCGGATATTAATTCCTTTTACCGTGTGCGTATATGGCAATACAGACGCAATAGCGTTGCACACAGTCGTTTTTCCTGACCCAATAGTACCACATACCCAAATCCAACGTTTGCCGCTTGAAAGGGCTAAAAAAGCCTTCTCAAGGGCAATACGTTGCATAGGTACATCGTAATACATTTTAACACTACGCCGGATATAGGCTAATGTTAATTCAAGGAAGGTATCTTTATTCATAATAAACAAGTCCGTAGTTTATGAGTAATGATTTCCTTGTAAGTTTACATTCTTCGTCTTTCTGCTTCTCTGTCATTGTATTAGGTAACTCTCTCCTATATATATTCATATAATAGTTGATAATACTCAGTAAATGCTTCTGTGACGTTTTGCTGATATTATTTGCAATAATTTCTGTTGTATTCATCGGTTTTTGTTTTACAGTAATTAATAATTTCTTTCTCTTGTAATTCAATAGCAATATTTAATATCATTGTAATGATTAATATATCACTGACATCAATAATATCTTTTATATCTTGTATAATTTTATTTTTCATGGTGCATAAATTCAGATAGGGTGGTGTAATGGGATTTGTTAAACTCATCTAACTTCCAGCATTTAGTTTTATAACTACAATACCGGCATTGCCAATCTGAGTTATAAGATATACCGTTATTTTGATATTTAAATAACAGCATATCATTATATTTTTTCACATTCAAGGTGTACTCCCTTTTAAATAGCTCTCCTTGTTCAACTGCCAGTTCTATTTGTTTGTGATGCTGTATAATAAATTCAAGAGGAAACGTATCTTTCCACCCAACTACCGGGGTATTATTTGCTAAATCCTTTTTAATGATATTAAATTTCATGTTATTCCTAAAAAAATCATAAGCGAACCACATCCCATCATTGCGATTAAAATAAATTAACCTACCTTGATTCAAATCTTCAAGTATAAGATATAATTGTAATTGCCGGACATGGTTAATGGTATCTAAACGGGTAGAATAGATTTTATTGAATTGATAATCTTTAACGGTTTTTATCTCGTTAATTATTTTAGTGTTGTTTTCAAGTGTTACCGCATCGAGTTTATAACGGAATACAAATCCAAATTTCTCAACTTCATGTATTAGTTCCGTTTCTATGACATCATCCAGCATAGATACAAACATCTCATGTAGTCTGTTCCCTGATTCCATGTTAATCATGGATTCCAGGGAAGGAGGATCAGAGGGTTCAATATTTAGATATTTATAGGTCAATGACCTACCGCAGTCATGCAAGGAAGAGGGTGAAATTGAATAAAATTCATAATTTCTTTTTTCTTGTAAGATATTTTTTAATTTCATAATAAATAAGTTTAAGGTTTTACATATTTAATATTGCAATAATACTCAAAATAAATAATATTATTACAATCGCTTCGCCTGTTGTGATTTTCTCGTTCATAGTAATGTTTTATAGGTTTGTTTTTTTAACATCTCATAGGTAAATTGATATACTTTAAACCCGTAATATTGTGCGGTATTTATTTTTGTTAAGTCGTTTTCATATCCTTTCCCGCCCCTGTTATGACGTCCGTTAATCCATTGTCCCCCGTTTATTTCGATAATAATATCCTCGATAAGGTAATCAGCCCGAAATTGGCGCCGTGTTGGCATAATTTTATTAAATACTACTTCCGTGGTGACACCTTTTTCTTTTACCCATCCAAATTTTTTACTGAGATACATCTCAAAATTCTGTAATAGAATTTGGTTAATAATGTTTCCCGTAATATTTTTTATAGTACTCCCTTTGTAGGGCTTGTCTTTTTTTAATAAACTCCGGGTAACACTCTTGTTTTTCATGTTCTTCAGGTCTTGCAAGGATAATATTTTTCTTTTCATATTTATATTTTGGGTACGATCCTTTTGGGAGGATATGTAAAAACTGCCAATGCCATTGAAAATGGGAGGTAGGAAGTAATGGCAACCCTGTTAATTCGCTAATATGTTCCCTCTCCTCCCATATCTCTTTAAATAACTTAAACATCAGATAGATTTTTTTTCGCCCATTCTTTAAAATTACTAAATTTTTTGAATATATCAGCAATTTTTTCCTGACACTTTTCACTTAACACGTCTGTATTTAATTCAGGCATACTAAATCTATCGATCCAGTCAAATAATATTTCCTTTTCTGATAGATTTTTTTTAGGGGCAAATTGGATCAATTCGGAAGAGGGTTCTAAATGAGTCAATTCGGAAAAAGGTTCCAAATGAGTCAATTCGGAAGAGGGTTCTAAATGAGATAACTGGGAACGGATAATTTTGTTTTCTTCCTTGATTCGCTCAATCTCTTTTTGCTCTTTGATTTTTTTTATTTCCTCTTCCCTCGCCCGGATAGTTTCAATTTCTTTCTGCATCCTTATGTTTTCCTGTTCCTTCCTTTTAGCTAACATCATTCCATCTAACAATACATTAAATGCAGTATTTGACATATTTTTTAAGTCAAATACATCAGTATCATCAACGTAAGATTGTAATAAAGCGACACGGGATTGTTTTACCTCTTCTTTTTTTGCTTCCTCTTGTATAGAAGCAAAATTCTCTTGATCCCAAAGATATTTTTCTATTTTTTCCGCCTCTTGCCTAATTTCACGGCCTAACTTATCTACTATCTGCCCAGGTCGAAGGAATACTTCCTTCAGCTCTTTGCGCTTTTTTTCTGAGTTAATCCGTGCGTTTTTTATTTTTTTGCGCAAATACGCAGCCTCTTCCATCGCCTCCACGTCCTCTACAGACGTTACATGTATAGAATAAGCCTTATTTTTTACCTCCTGCACAGAGGTATAAAATTCGGCCATTTGACCGGTAATGATGTCCCTTGTACTTTCCGGGACGCCTTTAATTATAATATCTAAATTTTCCATTTAAGAATCTTTTTTATATTTACAATAAACAATTTTATCATCGTGATCGATGGTTTCCGGGATTATTTCCCCGTCACCCTCGATATTTACTACAACACGATAGT
>RZYD01000107.1 GCA_009930445.1 Bacteroidia bacterium
TAAAGGACAATTAATGACAAATTTTTAATAACATTGTATGATCTTTTTTAGTGGCACCCATCCACCGAAATCAGTGGCACTGATAGACCGAAATAGCCAGAGGTTAAAGTTAAGAGGTTACATGTCTTTATCAGAACATTACAGCAGCTTAGAAACATCTAATTACAGAAATTCGCTATGCCCCACGATTTAGAGAACCGCTCCCGATATTATCGGGAAGACCCGTACGTACGGTGGTGTGAGAGGTGTACCAGTGGGCTATGTGCTCACTGGCCATCTACTCGATTACCTGCTGGGCTTTATTCTTTTTCAATCTTTTATGTTTGCCAATCTCTCTGTCAGCGTGGGCTTGCAGGCTCTTTTGCAATTTTTGGTCAAGCGTTGGCACGTGCGAATTGCAAATGTGCCTGCAATTGGGTCAGGCTAACTTTGTTTTAAGGCATTTTTTAATTTTTTCTTCTATATCTGCCGGGTGGAATGAAACATCCCAATTCCATTTTCCAAATCCACCGTGCGTATTTACTGCTTTTATCCATTCATTTAAAAATTCTCGTTTTGTTTGGTTTTGTTGACTGTCAACTCCTTTGGTTTCCAGTATCAAGTATTCACCATTTATCAAACGAATCATAAAGTCAGGGTAATATTTTCTAATCACTCCATTGAAATTGTACAGAATGAAAAATCCTAAATGGTCGTTTTTAACGAATGATTTAACCAAGTCCGATTTCTCTAAAAAGTAGGCTTCGCTTGCTTCCCAACCACTATCATAAACGCAATGGCTAATATGCGATTTATCAAGCCACTCACAAGGTTTGCTTGTGAACCAAGTCCGCATATCGCCAGTTGAACGAATTGGGCGTTCTTTGTCGAAAACAGCCGATAGTTTTTCAGTATTTTCTGCACGAATTTGTGTCCAAATGTGTTGGATTATCTTATTCATGTTCAATATGATAAGAATCTTCCGTTTTGAATTATCTTGATGGAACAAATCGTGTTTTACCGTGATTTTATCCGATTCGATAAAATGCTCAACTAAGCGAACAACTTGCGCTAAAAACACTTCTTTACTGCCTTTCCAATCGGGTCGTTTTTCGGAATTGTAAATGGTTGAAGCAATCCTAAAAACTATGGTTTGAACCCTTGTATCTTCGGCAATTTGCTCTAATCCGATAAGTGATTTTACTTTATCATTTGCTTTGCCCGAAATTATGGCAGCTAATTCAGCTTCGGTGATTGATTCGTAAGGGTCAATCTCCAACGTGCGTACTTTACTCCAATCCAATTGCAAAACTGGACGGTAAACATGGTCTATTCGTAAAATATTTGGCCACGAAATTTCGTGTTCTATTTTATCTTGAACTGGTTCAATTTTGGTTTTGGGTGGCGGTGGGGGCGGCGGTGGTCCATCTCCTCCTTCGTGTGGAAGGAATGTAAACGGAACACCAAAAATATTTACATATTCTGCTTCAAATAATCCATCATCGCCAACATCATACGAAACACGACGCAAACCACGACCAATAACCTGTTCGCAAAGTAACTGGCTCGAAAATGCCCGCAAACCCATTATGTGCGTTACGGTTTTAGCATCCCAACCCTCGGACAACATGCCTACTGAAATTACATTTTGAACTTGTTCGCCGGGTGCTCCAATTTTACCAACTGAATCAACAGTTTGTCGAAGTAGCTCGGCTTGTTGTTTCTTTGTTAGTTTTGGTGTTGCTTCTTCGCTCTCTTCGTTTGTTGTTTCAACTACAACTTGAACCGCTTCGGTTTCCGATTCTGCTTCATTTAAGACTTTACTGTCAATTTGCAAAGTTTTTTCAGGCACACACAATTCAGGAATTAATATTTGATTGTGGTCAAAAGCATATTTTATACGTGATGAAGTTTCGGTGCGATTTGCAACGGTAATCATTACTGGCGGTACTTTATGACCAGATTTTTCCCAATCTTTTTTGGCTTCTAACCAATCTTTACCAAGTAAATAGTAAGCATTAATAACCAAATCGGGCAAAGGCTCGGTTTCTTCTGCTTTACGATTGATGTCGTCTTTTACTTCATTGTCCATGTAAATGTGATAAAGCCTCGACTTTAATTCTTTGGTGCGTTCGCTATCATCACGAACAACCACACGTGGGGTTTTTACCAAGCCCGATTCAATGGCATCGTTCAAACCAAAGTCGGAAACAATCCAAGAGTACAACGATTCTTCGGCTGCCTTTTTGCCCGAAGGGGAAAAAGGTGTTGCCGATAAATCGAAACATTTTAAAATTCCTCTTTGCTTGTGTATTCTATCCAAACCGCCAATCCAAATAGTTGCTTCTTCGGCGCTGTCTTTATCTGAACCAATGCGTTGGTATTTCCCTTCTGCTTCGGGGTTTACTCGCCAAGCATGATGAGCTTCATCGTTTATAACAATTATATTTCGGGCATTTGACATTTCGCCCAAAACTTGCTTTACATAAGCTTCGCCACTAATTTCAATTCGTTGGCGTTTGTCAACGGAACGAAGTTGCCCTTTTTCAATTTTAGAATCAATCTTTTCTTGTGTGTCCCATGCCAACGAATGCCAGTTGTGTATTATGATTTTCCCTTGACGAAGTTTATCCATCAATGAAGCGGGAACAATATTAAATTCCTCGTAATAGTTTTCTTCATTGGTTGGCAATAATACCTGTAAACGGCTTTTTACTGTTAAGCCCGGCGCAACAATCAAAGCATATTTACTATAACGTGCATCGGTTGGGTTGGTAACTTTATTCAAGAAATTCCAAGCAATAATCATTGACATGATAATGGTTTTGCCCGAACCCGTTGCCATTTTGCTACACCATCGTTCTATTTCGCCACCATCGCCTTTTATATCAATGCCCACTTTTTCGGCTGCAGGAGCTTCTGTTAGCCAAATAAGCGTTTCGATGGCTTCGAGTTGACAAAAGAAAAAACGGCGATCTTTTCGCTCTTCTGGATCCTGCCAGTGATCTAAAAGACGTTTGGTTATCCCTGTAACACCAGGATACCCAGCTTCACGCCATGCTTTTACTCGTGGGCGAATTTGGTTTACGATATCGATTTCAACAAAAATACCCGGGTCGTCAAAAGATTTTGAATTTGGCGTAGCCATTACATAGCCTGCCGGACGCCGACCTTCTTTGATGTAAAAATCACGGTTTTCCCTATCGTAAAACCAATATTGAGTTGGTTCTGCATGAGGGCTGTTTATAATAAGTTTTTCTATACTCTTTGCCATAATGCTAATTAGGGTTAAAATCCCTTAGTTTTTCATATGCTCTTCTTAAGCTTTCGCTATGCAATAGTGCATTCTCAATATTCCAGTTTTTAAAAACAAAATCCGATAAACTACCATTATAATTAGGTCCAATTGTAGCATTCTGATTTATTGGCACAATATCTGCCCTTATGTCTCTTTTGTTTGAGCGCTTTGCCAATTGTATCAGGGTATTTTTCGGATCTTTTTCAGCATCGGGATTAATTGGAAAGTTTACAAGTGCTACATTGAAAAAGCGCGACACCCCTTCCCTATCAGCTAAGACCCAAGATTCAACTTCACGAACAGCTATACGGAAAATGAAATTTGGGTGTATATTAAATTTTATCCAATCTTCCTTTAACGCTATCGGACATTCATAATTATCCAGATCAGTAAGCATAAAGTGTGGATTCACTACCGATGCTTGATTAAATCCTTTAATGTTTGTTTTTAAATAACCAAACCCGTTCCCTGAGTAGCTTTGATGTACTTCATATTTTTCAGGAAAATCAGCCAGTATTCGGGTCATTACTGCCTCGCTTAAATCATCCTCGAAAACAATAGTTACAAATATCATATTCTATTAGAAAAGTGTAAGTTGATTAATGTTTTTTGGTTTTGTACGAGGCAGAATTGCTTGGGCAGGGGACATGCCTCCTTCAAGCATTGACTTAATTTCGGGAATAGATGAAGCTGTCAAAACGATAGTTCCTTCTACTGAAGGTGATAGTACCAAAATCTCATCTAGAGAAATACCTTTGTCGCTCAACAAATCCAAACTATGGGTTGTGATTAAAACTTGCCGTTTTTTTGGTTTTTGCAGTTTAAATATAAGTGCAGGAATTTTTGATACAATGGCGCTGTTTAAAGACAATTCAGGTTCTTCTAAAAGCAAAAGACCATCGCCTTCCTGTAACGACCAAAGCAAACCAATTAAACGCAATGTTCCATCCGAGAACTGATCTTCTTTTTGTTTTCCTGCCTTTGGTCGCCAATGGTCATAAACTGCTTCGAGATGTGGTCGGCCATTTTCTTCTTTAAACTCAAATTTATTAAATTGAGGTACAGCGATTTTTAAAGCCGTCTCAATTTTTTTAAGCCAGGCATTCCGTGTTTTTTCGTTCACTTTTGATATACGCTCGAGAAATCCTTTCCCGAAAGGATCGCCGGGCAAATCGGGTCCTGTAAACGATTGTGGGTGCTTCAACAGCTGTGGCAACAAATGCAGGTAAACAGTACTTTCCAGAAAACGTGTTATTTCCCTAAATTCCTTATTGGCATTTATTTGCTCAAGGTGTGTTTGAGTCAACCTTTCTTTATCTTTTTTATCGTTATTATCAGGTCTGTTTAGAATTAATTTATCTTCCTTCCAAACTCTTTCGTATGTAAGAATTGGTAAACGATAGCCCCTGACTTCTTGTTTGATTCCAATCGCATACTTCCAGAGCACATCATCTGAATCAAATTCCGAGAGATGTATTTCAATTTCTACATCGGGATGAGTGCGAGCCGCCAAACAACGAATTTTTGAAATTCCTCCCCTGTCAAGTACTGCATTTTGCAATCCTCCGCCAGGTTTGGCTATATCTCGAAGAAAACGAAATGCATCCAAGAGATTGGACTTGCCTGAAGCATTTGGGCCAACCATAAAAGTACGACTCCTAAGTGGAACGTCAATATCCTTAAAGTTTTTCCAATTTTTAAGTATAATTCTTGAAATAATCATAGTCTTACATTTTAATTACTCGTAAACTTTCAATACCACGGTCGTCAATAATTTTTACCGCAATGCAATTGCCCGGCTCAAACTCTAACGATAGCGTTCCTTTGAAAGATTCAATTTTTTCTTCGTCAATTTCTGCTTTCAGGTTTTTAGCTAACTTGTCCCAACCATCGCCAGCACCAGCCATTGGGAAAAATACCTGCGAGGGGAATAACGAACGGTTATCGTAATCTGTATCAAGCATCCACATGGCAATATTTTTTTTGCCTCCGCTCTCCACATTTCCAGTTTTTGGGTTGTAATAATCGAAGCCCATCACTTCTACCTGTAATTTGCCTTTATCGAGTTTATGCACTTTTACATCGGGCTGACCAACCAACCAAAAACTTTCGTTGCTGCTGCGGTTTTTGCGTAAATCGTCGGTTAGCATATCTGCGTTCATTTGTGCTTTGAGCAATTGCATGCCAGCAATGGCGGGCGTAAGCTCGTCAATGTCTTTGGCTGCTTCTTCATCGAATTGGAAAGCACAAAACAACAACATATCGGGTTTCAAAGTCCTTGCTTCTTGCCAGGCATTCTCAACCATTCGTTGCTCAAGCGGTGCATGTTCGGGGCCAAAAACCACCAATACTTTTTTGGGTGTATCTTCCTTGGTTTCTGCTTCTGCTTGTATAAACTTTGTACCAGCCAACGGCTCAACTCTTGTAAACTGAAGAATGTTACCACCTTTGGCACGAACACCCGATTTCAATAATTCATCTCGCCATTCGCTTTGGCGAAGGGTTTCGCCTGTTCGGGCTATTGAAGTATCTGAACCGTTGTTGTCATTCTCTAAATCGTCAAAGCTTTTAGCGTAAGGTGCTGGCACAGCTTCAACGGTGAAAGGGCCGGTAATGCGGATTTTGCTTTTTTCAACCAAAGGTTGGTCGTAAAGGGTCTCTGTGGCTGGTGGCTCGTTGTTGGCTATGCTTTTTAAGGTAATGTGCGGCACTGTTTTATATACAAAACCACTACCAACGCCCTCTTTATCGTGTGCCAATTTGTAGTAATCAAAATTGGCAATCATCAACCTTTGTTTTGCTAAAGTTAAGGCTACCCGCGAAGTATCACAAGTTATCCAACGTCTGCCCCATTGCTCGGCAACATTAGCGGTTGTTCCGCTGCCACAGGTAATATCCAAAACAAGGTCGCCGGGGTTGGTGGTCATTAATAGACAACGTTGGATTGCTTTTTCATTTGTTTGAACAACGTAAATTAGATTTGATGCACCCATCAAATCATCCCAAATATTGGGCAAGTATGAATATGGAAAATCTTCAAAATAATGTATGTAACGCAATGTTGATTTTGTTGGTAATAACCTTTTCGCAGACTCTAGTTTCTTTAAGCCTTCACCATTTGTTCTCCAACCAGCACCATTTCTTGGGTAGAATGTTTGTTGATTTATTGTAAAGGGAACTGTAGTTGTTGAAGAGCCTGAACGTGAGTTTAAGTCGGTGCTTTTAAAAACCAACCAACCTTCATCAATTTTACCTGTTAGTTTTTCATCATACGATAGTTGTCTTACATCCCCCTTTTGGTTTATTGCTTGATTGAACTCAGTTTCATTTAATCCAACAGATTTTTTTATAAACAAGGGATTATACTTTGTTTTTGACTTATCCTTTACATACCAAATTATATAATCACAGGTTGAAGCCATGAAACCAGTAGTTTGACTTCCCGACTTCCTAAGTACAATTATTGTTAGAAAATTGTTTACTCCAAAAACTTCATCTAAAATCTCCCTCACATGATGCACATTCTCATCGCTAATCTGTACAAATACGCTGCCGCTATCACTTAATAATTCGCGAGCAAGCAGCAAACGGTCACGCAAATAGGTTAAGTACGAATGTATTCCTAATTCCCATGTATCACGAAAGGCTTTAATCATTTCGGGTTCGGCGGAAAGGTCATCGTCTTTGCCGTCTTTTACATCACGTTTGTTTACAAAAGGCTGAAAGTTGCTACCATACTTAATGCCATAAGGTGGGTCGAAATACACCATTTGCACTTTGCCCGCCATGCCTTCTTTTTCGAGTAGGGAGTTCATAACCAAAAGGCTGTCGCCCGCAATAAGTCGGTTACTCCAGTTTTCTTTATGTTTGTAAAAGTCAATGGCTTCACGTAATGGCTTTTCGTTGGTCTCAAACAGCGACATTTGTTTTGGCCCTTCGTGTTCTTTTTTTACGGTATCAATTATCGAGTTTGGGTCAATCCGTTCGTGTACGTGCAAACTTACAGTTGGCACATCAAAGCTGGAGTGTTCTGCTTTACCAGCCCATTGGAGTTGTGGGTCGAGGTGCGGGTCGTACTGATATGTTTTTTTTTCGCCTGTATCGGGGTCGCTTGCGGGAGTTACTAATCCAACATGGGGGTTATTTGCTCTTTCTTTGTCGGAATGCTCGTATTGCTCTATTTGTTTTGTAGTCTGTTTCTTAGCCATTTGAAATCCAATGTGTCAATATTTTAAAATCTTAAAAGTAATAATAAATCTCGTTGTTATCTCCGTGTGCGTTGGTAAAATTGCATTCTTTGGCAAAGCTTTGGTTGTAGTGTCGGCTCGTGGGGCTTTGGCAATTTGTGCAATGTGGGTCGGGTTATATTTAATTTTTCTATTGGCAAAAATTTTTTACTGTTGCTGTGTCTTTTTCAGCCTTGCCACATAACGG
>RZYD01000601.1 GCA_009930445.1 Bacteroidia bacterium
AGGCGTTCCGCGATAATCTCATCGGCGGCCCGAAGGGTGCGTTCTTCTGAGGCTTCGGGGAGCACAATACGTTTGCCTGCTTTTCTGGCTTTTTCCCAAATTTGACTGAGTAATTCCATCTTATTTATTATAATTCTATTAAAAAATAATACAATATATTAATTTCTGAACAATATAACTATTACATTTATACGAATTTAGGATAAACCGCTTAAAATGCGCCCAAAAATAGAACATATTTCAAGCAGTTCCTAAAACAATACAGAAAATTTTATGCGGTCAGGAGATTGTTTTGATTAAAAATCTTTAATTTGCAGAAACGAACAAAAGAGGGTAATACCGCGAGAAAATGCAGGATACAGCAACACGACTATTCAAGCAGAGCAGCAGCGACCTGATAACGGGTTCAGGGGCCGGATACCCTTCTGTTCAATTCACGGAGGAATTGCCCGGTGCATGGATATTTATTTTTTTACTAGCGGGCCTGATCGGAATTGCCATTCTCCGGTATCAGTTTAACCGTCGTTTCAGGCAGTCGCTCCAGGCTTTTTTTCAATTTTACACTTTAAATCAATTCACTCGGGAGGGAAATTTCATCACCGAACAGATTGGTTTATTGTTTTATGCCATTTATTTGATTGGATTAAGCATGTTTACCTATCAGGCGAGTATATTTCTCCCTGAGCATCCGGTATTTTCGTCTGCCGGATTGCCGCTATACCTAAAAATTCTATCCGGATATACACTTTTCTTTCTGGCAAAAACAGGTTTTCATTCGCTGACAGGGGTAATTTTTGAAACCCGGGAAGCATCGTATCTTGTGGTATTGGATGACTTTCTTTTCGGCTGCATTAACGGCCTCATTTTGCTTCCGTTTTTATTTCTCACCACCTATTCCCCCTCCGCCATAATTTTTTATTCTGCCATAACCCTGCTCGTTCTTACTTTCATCTATCGTTTGGCCCGGGCCACGATGATTGGGTATAATCAGACACAATTTTCCCTTTTCTATTTATTTTTATATCTTTGCAGCCTTGAAATTGTCCCTGTAATTATCATCACTAAGATTTTTGCAGGGAATACTCATATATAAAAAACAGGGTTAAAAAGAGGGAAACGTGAAAATTAAAAACGTATTAATTTCGCAGCCGCAGCCTGCAGATCCAGAAAAATCGCCATATTTTGATCTGGCGAAAAAACATCATCTCAAAATCGATTACCACAAATTTATTAAAATTGAGGGCATCAGCGCCAGAGACTTCCGCAAAGATAAAGTATACATTCAGGAACATTCAGCGATCATCTTTACCAGCAGAAATGCGGTAGATCATTTTTTTCGGGTTGCGGAGGAGATGCGGGTTGAGGTCCCGGATACGATGAAATATTTTTGTGTCAGTGAATCCGTAGCCTTCTATCTTCAAAAATATGTACAATACCGAAAACGTAAAATTTTTCACGGCCAGCAATGCTTTGCCGACCTGATCGATGTGATCAAAAAGCACAAAAACGAACAATTTCTCCTCCCCTGTTCCGATATCCACAAAGAAGAAATTCCAGCGCTACTGGAAAAAAACAATAT
>RZYD01000602.1 GCA_009930445.1 Bacteroidia bacterium
AACAGCTTTTATCAACTAAAAGACCGCCGTTTAGCCGGCTTTAACGCCATTTTTGCCGTTGCTTCTATTGAGGTGGCCAAAAAATATTACACGGAATTCAAAAGCCAAATGGCCAATTTGCCCGGCGATAAAAAACTAAAAGTGGCTACCATTTACAGCTATGGGGTGAACGAAGCCGACGACGAAGATAACGGCATAATAAAAGACGAAAACCTGGAGGATACAAGCTGTTTAGATCAAAGTTCCAGAGACTTTTTGGAAGCTGCCATTCGGGACTACAACCAACTATTCAAAACCAATTTCGATACTTCGGGCGATAAATTTCAGAACTATTATAAAGACGTTTCGCAACGGGTAAAAGACCGCGAAATTGATTTGCTGATTGTTGTGAACATGTTCCTTACCGGTTTCGATGCCACCACCCTGAATACGCTCTGGGTAGATAAGAACCTGAGGCTGCACGGCCTTTTGCAAGCTTTTTCGCGCACCAACCGTATTCTGAACTCCGTCAAAACATTTGGTAATATTATATGTTTTCGCAATCTCGAAAAAGCCACCAACGAAAGCATTGCCTTGTTTGGAGATAAAGAAGCCGGCGGCATAGTATTACTCAAAACCTACAGTGAATATTACCATGGTTACAAGGAGGGCGAAAAAGAAATCAGGGGTTATTTGGATGTGGTTACAGACTTGCAAGATAAATTCCCGGTCGCTGAGCCAATTGTCGGAGAAACAAATCAGAAAGAGTTTATCAGGTTGTATAGTGCCATTCTGAAGCTTAAGAATATACTCAGCACCTTCGATGAATTTGCGGGCAATGAAGTATTGTCCGAAAGAGATGTGCAGGATTACCACAGCATGTATATCAACCTGTACAATGAATTTCGTGGTAAGAACAAAGGAGAAAGCGAAAACATCAACGATGATATTGTTTTTGAAATGGAGTTGATCAAGCAGGTGGAGATCACTATTGACTACATTCTGGCACTGATCAAACAATACCACGAAAGCCATTTGCAAGACAAGGAAATGGTGATAAATATCAACAAAGCCATCGATTCGAGTATTGAACTGCGCAACAAAAAAGACCTGATACAGCACTTTATTGATTCCTTAAATCCTGCATCGAATGTCGATGAAGACTGGCATACATTTGTTGACGCCAAAAAGCTTGAAGAGATAGACCGAATCATCGAAGAGGAGAATCTGAATAAAGAAGAAACCTACCACTTTATTAACAACGCTTTTCGCGATGGTTATGTTCAAACAACAGGTACAGGCATCACCAAAGTGCTGCCCCCTGTTTCGAGATTTACACACACCGGCGACCGAACCAAAAAACGCGACACCGTAATTGAAAAACTCAGTGCCTTTTTCAATAAATTCTGGGATATTTCGGGAGGCCGATCACTAAATAATTGAAAGGAATTACGGAAAATAATAGCACTAAACCACTATCCGAGTAAAGGGTCTGACGGGAATTTAAACCGCCAGTGCGCCTCGCACCGATCGGTGGCATTGATCGAAGTACCACCGAATTTCTAAGGAACAGGTGCCCGGATCTTCCCAACTATACCGA
>RZYD01000603.1 GCA_009930445.1 Bacteroidia bacterium
ACGATAGGTATAAGGTAACCCATCGGGAATATAGGTATAGAGGGTTTGTGCCGATTGGTTGAGGTAGCTTGTTTTGGCTGATAAAACAAAGGAGGAACTTCCTGAATTTTCGAATTTCTTTTTAAGGGGTCCTTCCAGCAGAATTTTTGCACCAAATGTAGATACGTCCATTTTGCCCCCAAGGTGCGTTTTGTTTCCATCGCGTGTGCGGATATCCATTACTGATGAAATCCTGCCTCCGTATTCTGCACCAAAACCACCCGTGTAAACATCGGCATTAATCATCAAATCGGAATCAAAAACCGAAAATAATCCGATAGAATGGAAAGGATTATAAATGACCATCCCGTCGAGAATCACTTTATTTTGAATAGGCGAACCTCCACGAATGTAAAGCTGGCCTCCCTGGTCGCCGGTAAACACAACGCCCGGCAGTACCTGAAGGTATTGCGCAAAGTCTTTTTGTCCGCCTACTGCGGGAATTTTATCAATTTGTTTGGGAGTGATTTTTACTACTGACGTGTTGGTCTCGGTTTTGGCTTCCTGTCGGGAGGCGGAAATGTTTACTCCTTTGATCTGATAGGCCGATTCGTTCAGGTTAAGGTTGATGCTCTGAATTTTGTCCGCCTGAATTGTAACCGGCATGACCAGTGAGTCATAGCCAATGGAGGTTACCATAAGGTCATAGGCTCCGGCGGGAATTTTATCAATAACAAAATATCCATTGATATCCGTAGCTGCACCAAAGGTGGTTTTATATAGATAAACATTCACAAAAATAGCCGGCTCACCAGTCGATGCCTCATAAACAAAACCTCTGATGGTCCCCTTTTGCGCTATGGCTCCGGAAACGATTAATAGTAATAAAGAAAACGTAATAAGGTGTACTAATTTTTTTTTCATGTGTATGGATTTTCTGTCTGATGGACACACTCTTTTCCCCAATGGTTGCAAATGTAAAATTTTATTTGTTGTGCAGGGGCGACCTGTTTGGCTTTTCTTACAAAAAAGCAACACTGCAGTGCCGTTATTTTCGGTCGAAAAATGGATTTTTTCCACTGATACTTAACGGGATGCCGAATGCAATGGCAACGTCAGACGGGAAAAAACCGAGCTCGAGTGCGGCCATTCCTGCGGTATACATAATCCGGTTATCTACCCGGTGATCGGCAGCAACCGCAGCAGCCGAACCGACGGCAATTCCAAGATCGGAGGTATTAAAAATGCAAGGGGTATTTGGATGGTTGTTTTTTTCTTCGCAGTTTTTATACCCGCACAGCCCGCAAAACGTTAGCCCCAGCGAACGAATCCGGGTACCGATTAAAACGATAGCTCCCGCATTGCGGAGGTTATCTGCATCACGTGAAAAAAAAATAACCGCTTCACGTTGTGCCAATTCGTCCATCTTTCCTGCTAAAGCATCTTTCTCCTGGCCGTCGACAACAATGATTTCCAGGTTGTCTCTCCCTTTTGCCTTGGGCGCAGTGCGTGCGGCAGTAATCATTTGGCCCGCCACACCCATCAGGGATTGTTGGCGTAGCTCACTTTCTTTTCGTATCGCCATAATTTTTTTTGCAAA
>RZYD01000005.1 GCA_009930445.1 Bacteroidia bacterium
CAAACCATCCTTCCGAATGGAATTCAACTTCTGGAGTCGACGCAAGACGAAAACCTCACCACACTTATTCTTCAGCTACAGCATAACGATAAACCCAATGAACTGACTTCAAAGATTCTGCAATACGGAGAACTCACCATGATGGAGGAAGTATTGCCAACTATGAATGAAGTATTCATCCGGAAAATTACAGAAATAAAAAAATAATCAGTCACATTGAATACTCTGACAACATGAATAAAATAGGCCTTATATTGCAACGGGAATACATGACACGCGTAAAAAAGCGTTCGTTTATAATAATGACTATTCTGGGCCCGGTTTTAATGGCAGCCGTGTTCATCATTCCCATGGTTCTGGCAATGAACGCGGAAGAAACCAGCAATATTGCCATCGTGGATGAGACAGGACTCTTCGCAACAAAATTCAATACTACGGAAAGCCTTACCTTTACTGTTCTTTCAGTACCCATTGAGGAGGCCAAAACGACATTCGTAAACAACGGATACGACGATCTGCTCTACATCCCTAAAACCGAAGTCGTTTTACCAACTTCCGCCGTAATATTTTCGGAAAACCAGGTCAGTATCACTACAAAAACCTTCATCCGAAACGTGATGCGCGATGAAGTTGAGGAGCAAAAAATGCTGGCTTCGGGCATTGATCCGGAAATTCTGAAAAGCATTAAAACATCCATTTCGCTTACTTCATTTATTTTAGACAGCTCAGGCGCGGAAAAAAAATCGTATGCTGAGGTTGCTATGGCGGTAGGCTATGTGGGAGGATTACTGATTTATATGTTTATTTTTATTTATGGATCGATGGTGATGCGCGGTGTTATCGAAGAGAAGACGAGCCGCATTATCGAAATCATTATCAGTTCAGTAAAACCCTTTCAGCTCATGATGGGAAAAATCATCGGCATTGCGCTGGTTGGGCTCACCCAGTTTTTACTATGGATTGTTTTAACAGCAGGCATCGTTGGGATTTTTAATGGAGTATTTGCCGAAAAAATGGTAGACAAAAGGGTGCCGGAAATTACGCAGAGTGCCGGAGGATTAATCACAGAAAACACACTCAGCAGTGAGGATCCTGATGCCGAAGAAGTGATAAACGAAGGCCTTGTGGAAATACTGGATATGATACGGACCATCAATATTCCGGTAATGCTGGTTTCATTTATTTTCTACTTTCTTGGGGGCTATTTACTTTACGCGTCGATGTTTGCCGCCATTGGCGCCGCAGTAGACAATGAAACGGACACCCAGCAGTTTATGCTACCCATCACGGTTCCAATAATTCTTGCGCTGGTGATGATGCCCTCAGTCATTGAAAATCCTTCCGGTTCGTTGGCCATCTGGCTTTCGATGATACCTTTCACTTCACCCATCAGTATGATGATGCGCATTCCGTTTGGCGTGCCCTATACCGAACTTTTAATCTCCGCCATTATCCTGGTTATCACCTTTGTGGGAATGACTTGGGCTGCTGGTAAAATTTACCGTACCGGCATTTTGATGTATGGGAAAAAAGTCAGCTACAAAGAGCTATGGAAGTGGATACGGTATAATGGATAAAACTAACACACTGTCCCCTTCCTGGTGTTAATCGGAGTTATTTCTCTTCAGAAGAGAGTGTCGTATCGGTAACAGGGAGCACATCAGGTGCAGAAGGGTCAAGGGTCACCGGCTCCGAATCCTTTGAATGTTCAGGTTTTCGACGAAACATCCGGGCAAAAAAATCAGGTTTTATACTGAGTAATATCACCAATCCGGAGCAAATCACAATACTGAATAAAACTACGGAATAGCCCAGATCGAGGATTATTTCACCGTGCAACATGCCACGTTGCAATGGCAGGGAAGCCAAAACAGCCGGAACCAATCCTTTTGGCGTCATCACCGACATAATCGCCCTTTCAGGTTTAGTGATTCCTTTTCCTGATAGTAAAACTGTGGCAGGAACGCGCAGCAAAATGATAATAATAACGATCAGGAGGCCAATGGCATAAATCATCGGAGCGCCAAATTGCAGGGAGATGCCAATATACACAAAAAAATAGGTCTGCATGACAAATCCAATTTCCGAAAAGAAATTCCGTTCGTTAGTGTTAAACCCGGAGCCGCCAAAAGTGACTATTTTTTTTACTTTTGAAGAAGCGCCAAACAACTCAATATTACCCAAAAGGATTCCGAACGAAAGTACAGCGATCCCGCCATTAAGCTGCATCAACTCAACGAGTCCATAAAGCACAAAGACAAAAGCAAGCGACGTAAACATAGAGTTCTTGATGCTGCGTATCTGGCTGATCAAAGCGGACCAGATGAAACCACTCAATAAACCCAGCACAATGGCAAAAAGGAACGATTTTCCCATTTGTGTGAGCACCAGCCGAACCGATAATGCGCCTTCTGCAAGCCCGTCGAGAAGGGCAAGACCCGCCACAAGACATAGCACATCACTCAGCGCCGACTCGAGAATCAGCACCGAAGAACTCTTTTCACCCATCTTCAACTGTTTAACCATGGGTATTACCACGGCAGAGGAGGTTCCACCGACTATGGACCCCACAAAGACAGAACTCAGCAAATCGATGGGAAGAAACAAACGGGAGATAAAAGAGGTAATTACCACAGTGACGCCAAAATTCAGTACAGTCAGCAGAGAAGCAGATCCGATGGCCTTGCGCACTTCCCGAAAATTCAGCCCGGCTCCACTTTCAAAAAGGATGATGATCAGGGTTATCGTTGTAAATACCGAGCCCAACTCACCAAAAAAATCCTTTGTAATCACCCCACTTACCGGGCCGATAATAATACCTATCAGCATCAGTAACAATACATTAGGTATTTTTGTCCGATCAAACAATTCATTAAAAACATGAGACAAAAAAATCAGAAGTCCCAGAACAATTATGGTTAAATAGATACTCATTTCTCAACTAGATTAAGATCAGAAAAGCAGGTATAATACCATGCGAAAATAGGATAATTCAATGAGACCTTAAAAAAAATTTTGACGTGAATAAAAATATCCCTTCGCATCATGGTGAAATATCCTTACTTTAGTACCTAACAAAACAAAAAAGCATATCCATCGGAAAACAATCCGGCCGGGCAAGTCCGGAATACAAACAAACAGATGACCTCAACAAAAAACCCGGATAAAATCAAAAAGCTACCGGCGCTGATCTGCCTGATTGCAATTATAACGCTAATTATCGATTATGGGTTCGGGCGTATAGAAAGCTCCAAAGCAGTTATGCACGCCATCTATCTACTGACGCTGATTTCGTCTACAATTGCAATTATTGTGCGGTATTTCTTTCAAATCAGCCATCCCAGGCTGAAAGTAATCCCATTCGACCTTCTTTTTATCGCTTTTTTTTCAATAATAATTCTGGCGTTTTTTGATTTTCACTTTGAAAAATTCAAAAGCCCATATTTATTGCATATCGCGGTTTTGATTGCCTGCATCCGGGAGTTTTCGACGGTTCAGATTCCTGTAAAAACAGCAAAACTGAACCCTGCGCAAGTATTTGTTTTCAGTTTTTTGCTGATCATCGTTACAGGCACACTATTGCTACTGCTCCCCAACGCCACACACCAGGGCATTTCATTACTGGATGCGCTTTTTACCTCCACCAGCGCTGTGTGTGTAACCGGATTAGTTGTGGTAGATACCGGAACCTATTTTACACGCTTTGGCCAAATTATTCTGCTTATACTCATTCAAACAGGAGGGTTGGGAATTATGACCTTCTCGAGCTACTTCAGTTATTTTTTCAGGGGCGGAACTTCTTACCAGAATCAGATTCAACTGAGCGAAATATTGAATTCAAAACGAATTTCAGACGTGATCAACACACTAAAATATATCCTTTTTGTTACTTTTGCCATTGAATTATCCGGAGCAGCGCTGGTATTTATTAATTTGGAAAAAACGCTGATACCAGAATTTTCAGAGCGGGTCTTCTTTTCCATTTTTCATTCCGTTTCAGCCTTTTGTAATGCTGGTTTCTCAACCCTTCAGAACAGTTTTTTTGAATCAGGGTTTGCGAAAAACTATTCGTTACATAGTATCATTGCCGGTTTGTTTATTATGGGCGGCATTGGTTTTCCCATTTTATTCAACTTCCTGCGCTATCTCCGTTATACGGTGGTAAAATGGTATGCCAAACTTTTCAAAAAAAGAAAAGACATATACCTCCCCTGGATCATTAATATTAACACACGGATTGTGTTAGTAATGACATTTTTTCTGATACTCACGGGCACCCTTGTTTTTTATATCCTGGAATATAATAATGCCTTATCAGGGCATACCGGTCCAGGAAAAATCGTTACTGCATTTTTTGGAGCGGTAACACCCCGAACGGCTGGTTTTAACTCGGTTGACACAGCGACGCTGCGTTATCCTACATTACTTTTTATTATGTTGCTGATGTGGATAGGAGCCTCGCCGGGATCTACCGGAGGCGGGATAAAAACAAGCACCTTTGCGGTTGCAATTCTTAATATTATCGGGCTGGTCAGCGGAAGAAACCGGCTCGAAATATGGGGGCGCGAGATATCCGGAATTTCCAATAAACGGGCTTTTGGGATTGTCATTTTGTCGTTAATTTCAATTTTCATTTCCATATTCGCTATCGTGCTGTTGGATCCCCGGGTCAACCTGCTCTCTATTTCCTTCGAATGTGTTTCGGCCTTCAGCACAGTAGGCCTCAGCCGGGGAATTACCGCATCACTCTCGATGGGGAGTAAGCTGGTATTAATCCTTACGATGTTTATTGGAAGAATCAGTACCTTAACACTGTTTATCGCCCTTTTTTCAAAATTCGGGCCATCCCATCTTAATTATAAATACCCATCTGATGACATTTTGATAAACTAAACTTAGAAAATTTATAACGGCTATATAACACCCAAATATTAATTTTCAGCATCAGATGTAACGAATATCCATTGAAAACTAAAGTATTACAACATGAAATTCATTTTAATAGGACTGGGAAACTTTGGCACATCACTGGCCGAAAAGCTAACAAAACTCGGACACGAAGTGATTGGAGTAGATAAAAATATCAACAAAGTAGAGGCCATCAAGGAAAAAGCTACGCATGCCATCAGCATTGATTGCACCGATGAAAACGCAACAAAATATTTACCATTGAAAGACACCGACTGTGTGGTTGTGTGCATCGGGAAGGATGAAGGAGCTAATATCATAACTACGGCAGTAATGAAAAAGCATAAAGTAAACCGATTGATCTGCAGAGCGGTATCGCCACTTCACAAAACCATTCTGGAAGCAATGGGTGTCACTGAAATCATTCAACCGGAGGAAGAAACCTCTGAACGATGGGCGAAGAAACTCACGATGAAAGGCGTGGTGGATTCCTATAGTTTATCGGACAAATACGGAATAATCGAAGCCCTTTTGCCGCATCGGCACGCAAAAAAATCCATTCAGGAATTAAACATCCGCGACCATTATGAGTTTATCATTTTAACAACGATTAAGAAAACCATGAAAGATACTATCTTTGGAGCAAAACATACCGTATCGCAGGTAAAAGGAGTGGCCTCTCCGGTCACGGTGCTGGAAGAAGGCGACATTCTGGTAATGTTTGGGCTAATTGAAGATATCCAACAATTTATTTCTGAAGATTAAAAATGAAACCTATCCAATTTCCACTGGAAGAACCGATAATGGTATTTGCAACCATACTGATTCTCGTATTGGTAATTCCGGTTTTATTGCGAAAAACGCCCATCCCTTCCATTGTCGGACTGATTTTGGCGGGAATCGTGGTTGGCCCATCGGCATTAAACATCATTTCAAAGAATGAAATCGTAACGCTTTTCAGCACGGTAGGGTTATTATACATTATGTTTCTGGCCGGACTGGAAATCGAATTTAAGGAATTAAAAAGCAACCGACTTCAGACAATTACCTTTGGAATATTAAACTTTCTGATTCCATTTACAGCCGGATATTTTGCCGGGGTTCACTGGCTGAATCTGGAAGTTATCCCTGCCCTTCTCATCGGATTGATGCTTGCATCAAATACACTGATAGCATTTCCGCTGGTAGGAAAATTGAACATTGGAAAAACACGTGCGGTAAATACAGCGGTAAGCGGTACAGTAATCGCCGACACGATTGTGTTAATAATCCTGGCATTTATCACCGCCAGCCTGAGCAGAAGCAACGGAGGAGGCAACCTATGGGTGATGGGGTGTGCTTTTTTCTTATTTACAATATTCATCCTGTTCATACTGCCCCGGATTAGCAAATGGTTTTTTAAAACCCTGGCCAACGACGGAAATCTTCAGTTTATTTTTGCATTAACAATGCTCTTTCTTTCATCAATTTTTGCTGATCTGGCTGGCGCTGAGCCGATTGTAGGTGCTTTTTTTGCCGGGCTGGTGTTGAACAAACTGATCCCTTCCACTTCGCATTTAATGAATCGGATCGATTTTGTCGGAAACACATTATTCATTCCGGTATTTCTGATAAGTGTCGGAATGTTAGTAAACATCCGGGATATTTTCTCCAGCTTCGCCCCCTTGCTTTTGTCGTTGCTGTTCGTAGGGTTAGCACTTTCAGGCAAATGGGTATCGGCCTGGCTGACCAAACTTCTGTTTCGATTAACGAAACATGAAATGAATGTTATCTTCGGGTTAACCACAGCGCGAGCGGCTGCCACACTGGCCATTGCATTAATCGGATTAAATAACGGACTGCTAAGCACCCCTATGTTTAATGCTATCATCCTTCTAATTCTTGCCAGTTCGATATTCAGCTCGTATATTACAGAACAGTGCGGAAAACAACTCGCCATTGACCAGACCCTCTTCCAAAAAAAACAACCCAGGCTCACGGCGAACCGGATCCTGATTCCAATTGCCAACCCAAAATCTACACACCATCTCATCGACCTTGCAGGGTTAATCAAGGATCCGGATAGTATGGAGCCTATCTTTCCGCTTGCCATAACCACCGATAATAAAGAAGCCGAAAATCAGGTAGCCGCCAATAAAAGGATAATGGAGGAACTGACCAAACATTACTCGGCCAACCATACCCTGATTCACGGAATCACACGGATCGACATCAATGTTTCGCTGGCCATTGCCCGCACTTCCAAAGAGATGGAAATAACCGACATCATTCTTGGCCGCAGTGATAAACCCACCAATGAACTAAAAAAATTCTATGGCAACTTACTGGAAAACATTTTGAATACAACCACTTCATGTGTTTTGGTTTGTGCTTTTAAAACCCCGATTTCCCTGACAAAAAACATACTGGTCGTAGTAACTGCCAACGACCACCTGGAATACGGTTATCCCCACTGGAAAGCAATCATCCACCGGCTAACCCTTCAATTATCAGCAAATCTGACTTTTGTAATCAGTAAAACAACCTTCTTTACCCTGCAAAACACGCTGACCAATGATTTCAAAAGCCTGGCCTGTCAGTTTGTAACCTATAACCATTGGAATGAAATGGAATCTGTATTGGCCAATTACAAAGAGGCTATGGTAGTGATTATTAATGCACGTCACGGCACATTATCCTACAACCAGCGCTTGTATGGATTTACCTATGAAATGCCGGCCTTTCTTGAGGCACACAATACTATTAACCTTTATGCCCCTTCCAGCGGACAAATGTTATAGCGTTTACAATGAATCGTATATCTTTGTGAGTAAAAGCGAAAAACGATGAAAAAGCAATCCAATACCCGTTCATACCCCGATACCTATGCATCCATCGTTCAGGCGATCGATCAGTACGAGCAATCGCTGCAAGAAATCGGGCGTATTCTGTATTCCTTTCAGAAAGACTTAAGCGACGCTTTTCGCGAAAATTACAACGAATTTCTGCATATTCAGCAAATAAAAACCAAAACACAACCCTATCCGCGTTCGTATAAAAAGCTGGTAACCCGACTTAAAACGGCATATGAAGAAGCCGACTGTTCGATTGTTTCCGGCACCTTAAGCCGGTTACAGAGTGCAACCCAAAAACTTAACGATGAAATCGGGCTGCATCTGAATGCGAAAAACAAAAAAAGCCCCATTCCGATCGAAGAGACGATTGCATTCTTTGATGAAACAACAACCCCTACGGAAGATAACCCAGTGCGGACCACACCGCAGGCGACCTTTAGAAAAACACCGCAAGCGCTTTATTTTATGAGCGCTACCTACCAGAACCTGCCAGAATTCCTGCATCAGACGGAGGTGATTGTGCTTCAGATTCTGATTGAAATCATAAAAAACATTGAGGCGCAACTCCAATTCACACAGGAAACCCAGAAATTTCTTAATAAAAATGATGAAAAGCCGTTAACAGAAAAACAGTCGAATACCTATACAACTAAATCAGAGCAGCTTATCGCGACATCCCTTCAATTTACCAGCGACCAACTTACAGCGCTATCGCAAAGCAAAACCGCGTTCACAACAATGCTGCAAAAAGAGATAAAAAGGCATCTGGAGCAATTTCCGGAAAATGTAAAACCCTTATCCAGGCAGTACAAAAAACAAATAAAACCCGCCTGGATCAACTACTATTCGGCTAAATGCAACCGCCATAAAAACGTGACACAAATCAGGGATTATCTCTGCAATACCCTAGCCTTACATTTCGATTTATTGCTTATTGAAGCCATTGCCGTACAAGAGATTAAGGAAATTCGCCATTCAATTCATCATATTGGTTATAACGAACTAATCGCCAGACAAAAGGAGATAGTAAAGGTTGTGCTGAGCAGGACAACGATACGGGGAGAATTGACAAAACTGCTAAAAAGAGATGAATCTCTCAATGAGGCCACAATCACAATTAATAATTCCCTGAATTACATCCGGCAAAAAGTAAACAAATTCAGAGAAATTTATCCGATCGCCGAACACCTGAATATCGAGGAGTTAACCTGTACCAAACTGTATGTGTTAAAACCATTTTACATTCGAAGCCGTCTTTTACTTGATCTTATCTTTCAGCAAAACTATTATCTTCCGATTCAACGGGCAGTCAGCCAGATATTATTGGCTACATCCGAAGCAGCCAACGATATAATCAACTTGCAGACCCGGATGGCTGTCTCCGGGCTGACACCGGAAGAAGAACAATCAATTATCCAGAGTCAAAAAACATTTTTTGAACAAAAAATTGCAGCCAATGAAGCATTGACTGAAGAAATATGCCAGGCGCTACAAACCATTTCCGAAGAATTCACCGATCACATTCAATTCAAAACATTCATAAATACAGCCGGTAACTTATCCCATTTCGGTAAAACCAGCGACACCAAAAAAACCATTGGAATACTCAGTACAACCGCGAATAAAATCAATCAGTATATCCGAAATTTCATCACGCAGCTCTGGTACCGACGAAGTCACGGAATACTAATCAAAGAGCGACTTAAGACGGAAAATGAAGCAGCCGAAGCAGAAGATCAATTCAGCCGGATCGGTGCCAGTTTGTATACACTTCAGGGAAAAGAGAATAAAATCCCCTATCATTATATACAGCTTTTCCTTCGAAAACAGCAGTATTCTCCCAACCTGTGGGTTGGAAGAAAAAAGGAGGCAGATGATTTTCAACTTCTTTACAAACAATACCAGAATATCCGTTCCGGAGGGATTATCGTGACAGGAGAACGGAATGCCGGCAAGAGTTATTTCTGCCAGCACATGGCGTCGATGCACAGCCAAGGGAAAGCCATTTACACGGTTACGGCTCCGGCAGGAGGTTCAATAGCACGAAAAAACTTTCTTGCTGCACTCACCGACAGTCTGGAAGCAGAAGAAAAAGGATGGGCTGAAGCCATGGATGCATTGCCTGCCGACAGTATCATTATCCTTGAAGACCTTGAATTATGGTGGTATCGGGGAGAAAACGGGAATTCTATCCTGCAGCTGATTGGAAAATTAGTGGATAAATACAGCCATAAAATTTTATTCCTCGCCAATGTAAGCCGGCAAAGCTACCGCATCATACAAAAAATCCATCCCATAAGCACTGTTTTTCCCGGAGAAGTACGGTTGCTCCCCTTTGAGGCACGAGAGATCGAACAGATTATTCTACGCAGGCATCATGCCGGAGAAATGCATTTTGAAATCGATAATCGCCATGAAAAAAGCTTCCGTTCATGGCATTATGCCCGGCTTTTCTCGCGATATTTCGCTATTAGTAAGGGAAATATCGGTACGGCCTTATTGCTATGGATCTCCAACATCACCTCGGTAGAAGGTGACCAAATTTTTATGACCTGGCCAAAAATCCCCGATGAGCTTCCGATGGAAACCCTCGATGATCTGACCATTATTTTACTACTACAGTTAATACTGCACCGCCAGATGCACGCCGACCGTCTGGCAGCCCTGCTCACTCTGAAAAAAGAAGAAAATCAGGCCATTTTAATGAATCTCTATAGAAAAAATATGGTAATCCATGATGAAGCAGGCATCTACGAAATAAATCCAGCAATATACCGACTGTTGGTAGACCATTTTACAAACATTGAACTACTCTGATATGGAAAATGCAATTCAGGAAATATCACAAGGAAATATCTACTGGATAATCCTGCTGGCGCTAATTGGATATTTACTGCTGAGCGGAATTAAAAAATTCATTCCCTTTCTGCTAAAAAACGCGAAAAGCCGAAAAACATTTCGATACCTGATGCCTCTGGTTGAATTGGCGTTCTGGATTATTATTACCATCAAAGCCATTCCGGCATTCTATGCCTGCCATTATTTGTTGGGTATTGCAATATTTGCAATCGGCTTAAGCGCAGGGCTTTGGTTTTCCTGGTATCATTTACGTGAATATGCAGCAGGAGCCGTGATCCGCTTCAATCCGAATATAAAACTTCACGAAACCATTGAAATTGATGGCATACAGGGACAAATCAAGGCCTTTGATTCCGACAGTCTCTTGCTGGAGAATGAAAATGGAGAAACCATAATTCTCCCCTACACTACAATTGCCGGAAAAAAAATCACAAAACAGCACTTCTCCAACCAGGTAAAAAGTTTCCGGTTTACGATCACTACGCGAAACACCACGCACCCGGCCATGCAAATTGCCGGATTGAAACAGTTCATTCTCCGACAGCCATGGAGTTCAATAAACAAAGACCCACAAATCAGTTTTATCGATACAACAGATCAGGGACACCTTTACGAAATCACCGTGTACACACCAGCAAACAGCTACGCCACGAAAATAAAAGAAGAAGTACTGAAAACCTTTGGTATCATGGAATAGAAAAGTTACACGTTTTTTTTTGATTTACAATAGGACCATAGGCTAATCAGCATAGCGACCAAAAGAGAGCTCATCCCTATTATAAAAGTAATCATAAATCCATAGTGGAGGTAAAAAGCAATTCCGATAGCGGGGGCAAATACCGAGCGTAAGCCAGTAAGCCATAAGTGAACCGCCTGATAATCACCCGCATCCTTATCAGCACAATAATATGCCGATCCAATATTCCATAACAATGGCATAGTGGAAGCAAACACAGAATGAAAGAGAACATAACCCATCAGCATAAAATACAGGGTAATACCAAACCATTCCACATATCCGGGAAAAACATCCGTTAACACTAAAAATCCGATATAGGCAAACATGGAGCCAAAGGTTATCAGGCTAAACTTTCGTGGGTCGATGGAGCCCAGCAGGCGACCGGCCACCGGCAGAAGGATTATGGCACCAACATTATACGCATTTCGGTAAAAAGCAACACTGGAATAATTCAGTTGTAACGCCTCCTGAAAATAGATAAAAATGACCGATACGGTCGACATAAAAGCAAAGCCATAAAACATAAAACTCACCTCAAAATGCAGAAAAGGTTTATTTTTCCATACTATGGCAAACATTCGTTTAACTGAGTTGCCCACAGAAGTAAAGAACGGCTGCGCCGGCTCAGGGGGGTGGGGTAAACGATAGGGTATCCGGGAGAAAATAAAAACAGAGCTGATACCCAGAAGCGCAACAAAAGGAAAAACATAGACAAAAGCGTAATTATCATAATCGAGCAACAGTCCGTAAGCAAACGTAACCACAAGCATAACAATTTTATTCAGCGATGAGCTGATTGAATACAAACGGGAAAAATTTTTATGGCGATAACTATTCTTCAGAAACAAGTTAATGGTTGGATTAACTACCGGAGCAGCGAGAAAGTACAGAAAAAAAATCAGAAGAAACACATAATGATAAATACTATTCCCATCGTATGCTTCCGGGGTTCGGGGAAAAAAAATGAGCGCCACTAGTGGAAGCCGGGTTAATAATCCTACGGTACGTAACATTTTACGCTTGTGAACCGTGCGTCGCAAAAACTCATTAACAAAAATCAACAACACAAAAACCACCATACTGAACTGAAAAAGAAAACTTAGCTGATAGGGTGATCCTTTGATACTTTTAATAAAAACGAATTCATTTAACGCGAGAACCCCCAGAACAACCCCTTCGATTAAAGAATACAAGGTATGCAAGCGAAAAGTAATCCGCTCGGCAGGAGTAAGACCAGAAAAGTTACCTCGGGCCATTTCTGAAGTTCAACGGGCAAAGATAGCGCAAAATATTGCTTTTTGCTTCCCGGTTTTTCAATTTGGAATGTTACCTTTGCACGCGATGAAAAAAAAAACATCAACATTTCAACGGGGTAATGTAATTTTGTTGTCAGTATCGCATCTGATACACGATATTTATGGATCATTTTTAGCCCCAATTCTTCCGCTTCTGATTGATAAACTGGGCATGAACTATACGATGGCAGGTATGCTGTCACTTTTTCAACGGTTTCCGAGTTTCATTGCCCCGTTTGTCGGATTACTGGCCGACCGTATTCAACTTCGCTATCTGGTTATTCTTTGTCCTGCCATTACAGCAGTAGCCATGAGCCTGATTGGATTAGCCCCATCGTATTACATTCTGGCCACGTTATTACTCATTGCAGGAATCAGCTCGGCATTATACCATGTACCGTCACCGGTTATGGTCAGAAAAGTATCGGGTGAAGCCACAGGGCAAGGGATGAGTTTTTATATGCTGGGCGGAGAACTTGCCCGCACGCTGGGCCCCCTTACTATTTTGGGTGCGGTTACCCTGTGGGAGCTGGAAGGGACATGGAAGCTGATACCCTTTGGTTTGGCAGCCTCAGCCCTGCTGTGGTGGCGTCTTCACCATGTGCGTGTCAGAGAAGATATAAAAAGAACAGAAGCCCCGACGCATCCCTGGAAGGCCCTGCGAAAACTGGTTCCATTTTTTGCAACGATTACGGGTTATATGTTTTTCAGAGCATTATTAAAATCGAGTATGAGCACTTTTTTGCCTACACTACTCACGGGTGAAGGCGGTACTTTATGGTCAGCAGGCCTTTCTCTGGCTATTTTTCAGCTGGCAGGGGCTGCCGGAACACTTATTACCGGCACCGCATCGGACAAAATCGGGAGAAAAAAAGCGTTACTGATTATGGCCATTGCCACTCCTCTGATGATGTTTGCTTTTTTGAATACTACAGGTTTTTTAAATATCCTTGCCCTCATAGGCACCGGGCTGCTGATTTTTGGAAGTACGCCGGTACTGCTAGCCATGGTCCAGGAAACCAATACAAGCCATGCTTCTTTTATTAACGGCGTGTATATGACATTGAATTTCGCAATGAGTTCGACCGCTGTTTTTCTGGCAGGATGGATGGCCGACATCATGGGGCTGAATCAAATGTTTAATCTCGCCACTGCATTATCGTTAATCTCGCTGATTTTTATTATTTTCATCCCCAATAAACCAAAAACGAAGATTCCGGTCCCGAAAACCGAAACACAAGATGAATAAGCCTGAAAACAAAAAAACAACACGCTTTTTTCAACCCATCCTTCGGTTCCTAAAACAGGGCATTGAACCAAAACAACTCGCCTTAACCATCGCAATTGGCGCAACTATCGGAATATCACCACTTTACGGATTAACCACTATCATTTGTGCTCTGATCGCCTTAACATTTAAAATGAACCTTGCGGCCATCCAATTGGCCAATTACATGGTATACCCTCTCCAGCTGCTGCTCATCATTCCTAACATCAGAGCCGGAGAATGGCTTTTCCGAAGCACACCCATCCCCTTAAGCATTGAGGGGATACAAAACCTTTTCAGTGAAAGCTGGACCAAAGGGTTGCTTACCTTTGGAAAGAGTATACTGACCGGAAGTGCCTTTTGGCTGCTTTATGCCCTTCCACTGGGTGCAGGGATTTTTTTTATTCTCCTTCCCCAATTAAAAAAAGCAAAAACTACATTTTTTCACGGGAGGGGGTAATTGGATCTACGAACGTTTTCCGGAATTACCTTTTCGAGCATTACCGTTTTTATGTTGGCCGTAATGTTTTTTCTGCCCTCCGGTTTTTCGTGCCCGGTAAGGGATATACTCCGGTCCGGGATCAAAGCCCTCAGGAAGCTGGCATTTGTAGACTTCTGATTTAATCAGCTGCTCAATTCGACCCATCTTCACCTGATCGTCAGGGTTTATCAGCGTGATGGCAACACCCGACGACTGAGCCCGGGCCGTTCGTCCAATACGATGCACATAGTCTTCAGCATCCCCGGGCACATTATAATTAATTACCAAATCGATGTTTTGTACATCAATTCCACGGCTGACCACATCGGTAGCGACAAGAATCTGCACCTGAGAGGCCTTGAAACGATTCAGCACATCTTCGCGCTGAGGTTGGGTAAGGTCAGAATGAATGGCTTCAGCGTTCAACCCGGCCTTACGAAGAGCAATATGCAAATTCTTAACATCCGCTTTAGTAGAGGCAAAGACAAGAATACGCGGTAAATTTTTATTTTTTAGTAAATGGGTAACCAAGAGAAGTTTTTGGGTTTCATACAAAACATAAGCTGCCTGCATCACGCCATCGACCGGTTTTGATAGGGCGATAGTAATCTCTTCAGGCGCATGAAGAATTTCATGCGCCAGCTTACGGATATCGGAAGGCATAGTGGCGGAGAACATCAGGGTTTGGCGTGTTGCCGGTAGTTTGCTGATAATCATACGGATGTCGTCAATAAAGCCCATATCCAACATCCTGTCGGCTTCGTCGAGTACCAGATGTTGTAAATTTTCAAGCAGTGCATAACCATGCACCAGATGTGATTTCAATCTTCCGGGAGTAGCAATAATGATATCAGCGCCTTCCGATAATGCTTTTCGCTCGAGATCCCATTCACTGCCACCACTCCCTCCATAAACAGCGATTGAACTCACCTGGGCAAAATAGCAAAGTCCCTGCAATTGTTGATCAATTTGCAGCGCCAGTTCACGGGTGGGTGAAATAATAATCGTATTCACACCGCGTAATGCTTTATTTTGCTGTACTTTATGTATTAAAGGCAATAAAAAGGCAGCCGTCTTCCCTGTTCCGGTCTGGGCGCAGGCAATCAGATCCTTATTGGCGAGAATAACCGGAATAACTTCCTGTTGCACAGGCGTTGGCGATTTAAAACCCATCATATCGATGCCTTCAAGAATACCCTCATCCAGGCCAAAATCTTCAAATGTTGTCATAAAGGTATGGGTATGAAAAATTGAATCAATTAAAAAACAGCAAAAAAAAACTTCTCATAGTTTTTCGTTAATTTTACTTTTGCAAAGCTAAGAAAATAATCATCATGACAACAAAACAGGCACCGTTGGCAGAAATTCTCCGGCCGCAACATCTTGAAGAATACATCGGGCAGCAACATCTTGTAGGCGAGGGTGCTATTCTGCGAAAGGCCATAGAATCGAAGGTTATCCCTTCGATGATTCTTTGGGGGCCTCCGGGAGTAGGGAAGACGACTCTGGCCATGCTGATTTCCGAACAACTTCACCGTCCGTTTTATGTGCTGAGTGCCATCAGTTCAGGCGTTAAAGACGTTCGCGCAGTGTTCACGAAAGCGGAAGAAAACCCGGATGCCATTTTGTTTATTGACGAAATCCATCGCTTCAGCAAAAGCCAGCAGGACAGTCTCCTCGGTGCAGTAGAAAAAGGAATTATTACGCTCATCGGAGCCACCACAGAAAATCCTTCGTTTGAAGTTATCTCCCCGCTCCTCTCCCGCTGTCAGACCTATATCCTAAAACCTCTGTCCAGAGCAGAGCTGACACAGGTATTAAACCATGGTGTGGCATATTTAGAAAAAACAAAAGGAATAACCATCGAAGTGGTGGAGGATGAAGCACTGATGCGAACTTCGCATGGCGACGCCAGAAAAATGCTCAATGCACTGGAGCTGATCACCAGCCAGCAAACCCTGACAGAACAACCGCTACAAATCACCAACGATAAGGTATTAAAAACCATTCAACAAAATATTGCACTGTATGACAAGGGAGGTGAAATCCATTACGATATTATTTCGGCATTCATTAAATCGGTACGGGGAAGTGACCCCAACGCAGCAATATACTGGTTGGCACGTATGGTAGAAGGAGGCGAAGACCCTAAATTTATTGCCCGCCGATTGGTAATTCTGGCCGCTGAAGACATCGGCAATGCCAATCCCAACGCCCTTTTACTGGCGAATGCCTGCTTCGACACCCTGCACAAAATTGGCTGGCCCGAAGGACGTATTGTTCTGGCGCAAACCACACTCTACCTCGCGGGCAGTCCTAAAAGCAATTCCGCCTATCTGGCCATTAGCAACGCGCAGGAAACCGTTAAAAAAACCGGGGACCTGCCTGTACCCCTGCATCTCAGAAATGCCCCCACAAAACTCATGAAACAACAGGGATACGGTAAAGATTATAAATATGCCCACGATTATCAGGGAAATTTTATCCCCATCGAATTTTTACCTGACAACCTTAGAGGAACCGTCTTTTTTGAACCCGGAAGCAATAAACGGGAAGAAGAAATGCGCCTGCGGTTTGCCAGCCTCTGGGGCGATAAGTACTCCTATTAAATGAGTTATTTTTACACAAAGTATCGTAATTTCATTTACCCCTGAAGCCTTAATTTGCAATCGATTGCGTAATTATATGTGCAAATGAAAACCATTTCATCCACTTTGAGTTGTATTTTTATACCCAATTTATTTAAGGATTAAGGGCTATTTATGAATCAGGAAAAAACAAAAAACAGATTATCCCAATTATGGATTTCCCTTTATGGAAATTTAAAACATGAAATGCTGCATCAATTTATCGATGACCTGGTTCTACACGAACAATTCAACGAATCAACCGCCAATGAGGAAGGGTGGTATAAAGATGCAATTGTATACAGCCTTTACGTGGATCTCTTCAACGATACATTTAAAGGATTAACCCAAAAGCTTGAATATTTGGAAGGGCTCGGAGTAAACTGCCTTTGGCTTCTGCCGGTACTCGACTCTCCTATGCGCGATGCCGGCTTCGATATACGTGATTACCGTTCCGTAAGAAAATCATTGCTCGACTTGCCCACAAATGCACCAGAAGAAGAAGCAGAACGTCTTTTCCTTCAATTTTTGGATGCGGCACATGCACGCAATATCAAGGTAATCTTCGACATTGCCATGAATCATGTTTCAGAAGAACACCACTGGTTTCAAGAGGCACGCAAGGGAAAAGATAACCCTTATTATGATTATTTTATCTGGAGTGATAATGATCGAGGATACCCGGAGGCCCGGTTACTTTTTAAAGGCATGTGTCCCAGCAACTGGGAAAAAGCAGGCAACCAGTATTTCTTTCATCGTTTTTTTGAATTTCAGCCCGATTTGAATTACCGGAATCCCCGGGTGCTGATTGAAATGTGCCAAAATTTGCTGTACTGGGTTTCACAAAATGTAGACGGATTTCGTGCCGATGCAATTCCTTACCTTTGGAAAGAAGAAGGAACAACTTGTGAAAACCTGCCACAAACACATACAATTGTACAATTCTTTAAAACAGTACTCGATTTTGTAAGGCCCAACACGCTGCTGCTTGCAGAAGCCTGTCAGAAACCAAAAGAAGTCGTAAAATATATTGGCGACGGTAAAGAATGTAATGCAGGCTACCACTTTCCGCTCATGCCTATGATCTATAAAGCATTAGCCCTCCATACACGCCAACCCATTATAAATACACTGAATCCTGCGGTTACACCATCAATAGCACATGAAAGTCAATGGTTTACATTTTTACGCTGCCATGATGAACTTAGTCTGGAGCGCATTTATGTTTCAGAAGAAGACCGTAAACTGATACACGAACAGTATTGCCATACTCCGCACTGGGACTTCAGGATGGGGGAAGGCATATCCGCCCGGTTAGCGGAACTGATGGAACACAACGCCGATAAAATCGCACTTGCCTTCTCCGTCATGCTATCCCTTCCTGGTACACCTATTTTATATTATGGAGATGAATTTGCTAAAAAAAATGATGAAGCCTACTACCAACAGCAGATTCAATTTACAGGAAAAAATGACACACGTTTTCTGGTGAGAGGAAAAATTGACTGGGACCACGTTGCAACCCTACTCAGCAATCCCGAATCAACGGGATACAAAGTATTTACAAAACTTTCCGCCATGATTGCGGTAAGAAAACAATTTAAGGCTTTTGGCCGGGGCACGCTGGAATGGCTTGAAATGACAGACGAAAAGGAAAAACCCGTGGATAATGTACTCTCCTATGCCCGGTGTTTTAATGAGGAAAAAATAATTGTTCTCCAGAATTTATCCCCCGATCCTGTATTTATCAAGGCCGCAATCCTTAAAAATTGCGCCGGAAAAAAAGATCGCCTGGGGAAAATTTGTCCGGACAGGAACGAAAAAAACGGGATAATCCTTTCCCCATGGGCATATTATTGGCTCTAAGCCCTGACTTCCTGCAGAAAAATACAAATAATTATTCTTTGATAAAAAAAACTATGCATAAACACCTTTTTAAAGCAGTGATTTTCGATCTGGACGGGGTCATCACACAAACTGCAAAAATTCATTCCAGTGCCTGGAAACGAATGTTCGACGAATTTCTTCATGACTATTCCCAAAACCACCTAATTCCCTTCCGGCCGTTTTCGCACGAAGAGGACTATCTTCCTTTTGTCGACGGGAAACCCCGCTACAAAGGCGTTGCATCTTTTCTCGAATCCAGAAACATTAAGCTACCCTATGGAACACCGGAAGATACGGATGATATGCATACGGTATGTGGCCTTGGAAACAATAAAAATACACGGTTCAACGAAATTGTTACTACCCGGGGAGTGGATGTATTCCCTTCGTCGATAGCGTTACTCAAAAGGCTCAAAAAAGAAAATATTCACATTGCGGTTGCCACATCGTCAAAAAACTGTGACACAATACTCAAAGCCACTGGGTTACAGTCGTATTTTGAAGTGCAAGTGGATGGCATCTACAGCACAACACACGGGCTAAAAGGAAAACCCGATGCCGATATCTTCACAACGGCAGCCGATCAACTGGGCGTACCGTATGATCAGGCGGTGGTAGTGGAAGATGCGGTTTCCGGCGTAATGGCTGGTAAAAAAGGTAATTTTGGACTGGTGATTGGAGTTGCAAGAGAAAATAATGCACTGGAACTCGAAATGAATGGTGCCGATTTGGTTGTCGAGGACCTTGAAGCGCTAACCCTTGACATGATGGATCGCTGGTTTGAAGAAGACTTACCGGAAGATGGCTGGCAATTTCTGAATAAAACGTATCAATCACTGAAAGAAAAATCAAAAGAAACGCTCTTTACCACAGGAAACGGCTACTTTGCCACACGCGGATGCATGGAAGAGTGCGAAGCGGGTGATTTTCACTACCCTGGTACGTATGTTGCCGGGCTGTATAATCGGCTCACTAGCCGGATTGCTGACAAAGAGATTGAAAATGAAGACTTTGTAAATATTCCAAACTGGCTATCAACCACATTTAAAATCAACAATGGGCCATGGTTTAACCCCGAAACCTGGGAAATCAACTATTTCAGACGAAACCTGGAACTGGCATCCGGAGAATTGACCCGCGATATGCTGGTTACCGATCCGGAAGGGAGGACCCTTCTCATTGAAGCAGCACGCTTTGTTTCTATGAAAAACAAACACCTGGCAGGACTGATGTATTGCATCACACCAATGAATTTTGAAGGGCGGATAACCTTGAAATCAGGCATAAACGGGGATATCATAAACAGCGGAGTAGAAAGATACCGTGACCTGAACCAACGTCATCTGCAGCCCGACAGGGAGCAAATCGACGGTGACGCGATGCTGGTACAGGTAAAAACCACCCAATCCAAAATTGGAATTGCTGTAGCTGCGCGCTTCCCCGGAAATATGCCCCAGCGGACAGAATCGAAAAACGGACAAACCTATGCATACTGGGACATACAACTCCAGCCGGAAGAAACCTTTAAACTGGAAAAGATGGTTTCACTGTATACTTCTTTGGAGAATAATAACGATTTTGCAGCAGCGGCAATGCACACCATTAAGGAGACAGAATCGTACTATCGCCATGCGGCAGAAAGCCTTACTGCATGGAGTGAAATCTGGGAGATGGCAGATATCCGTTTGGAAGGGGACAGAGAAGCGCAACGGTTGATTCGACTGCACATTTACCATTTATTGTGTGCCTTTTCACCCCATAATCAATCGCTGGATGCCAGCATCACCGCCCGGGGACTCCATGGAGAAGCCTACCGTGGCCATATTTTCTGGGACGAATTGTTTATCCTTCCCTGGTATTGTAAAACATTCCCTGAGGCAGCAAAAGCAATGCTGATGTACCGCTACAACCGCCTGGACAAAGCCAGAGCGTATGCCGCATCAAAAGGCCTGAAAGGGGCCATGTATCCCTGGCAGAGTGGCAGTGACGGCAGAGAAGAAACCCAAACGGTCCATCTTAATCCTGTTTCCGGAAAATGGGGAGAAGACTTCAGCGCATTGCAACGCCATGTTTCACTGGCAATTGCGTATAATATTTATACCTATTATCACCTTACGGGAGATAAAACATTTATGGATAAGTACGGGTTGGAGATGTTGGAAGAAATTGCCAGGTTCTGGATATCGAAAGCCGAATTAAAAAACAACGGCCGTTACAGTATTGAAGAAGTGATGGGTCCGGATGAATTTCATGAAAAAATACCCGGCAGTGAAAAAGCAGGATTAAAAGATAATGCCTATACCAACCTCATGGTGGCATGGCTCTTACGTACAATAGATGAGCTCACCGGAACTACACACAAACCATCCCTCATAAGCGCCCTGAATCTGGTTCTTTCCGATGATGGCATACTTTCACAATTCGATGGGTATTTTAACCTAAAAGAGTTAGATTGGGATGCCTACCGAAAAAAATACGGCGATATTCACCGTATGGACAGAATTTTAAAATCAGAAGGGTTGAACCCCGACGATTACAAAGTAGCCAAGCAAGCCGATACCCTAATGATTTTCTATATCCTCAACAATGAAACAGTGACTGCACTTTTGAAGGAAATGGGATATCAGGTTCCTTCCGGCTATATTGCAGACAATTTGGATTATTACCTGCAGCGTACAAGCCATGGGAGTACACTCAGCCGGGTTGTACACGCTTATCTGGCTCGTGTTATCGGACGCGATGCCCTGAGCTGGGAGTTATTTCATGAAGCATTACAGAGTGATGCCAACGACATCCAGGGAGGAACCACCGCCGAAGGAATTCATGCCGGAGTGATGGCCGGAACACTGGAAATTGTGCAAAAAGCTTTTGCCGGGCTGGATCTAAGAGGAAATACCATTGTTCTCAATCCTAAAATGCCAAAACACTGGCGCAGAATGACCTTTAGGTTCCGGTTCCGTGGCGAACGCTTCGAAGCTGACATCCAAAACGGAAAAGCATCCCTTACAAAACTTCATTCAAATTAATCAAAATCATTATGTTAAGCGACGTATTACTCATCGAGGAAAAGCACCATTCTGCGGCTGAAATACTTTTTCAACAAATAGAGTCAATAAGAAAAGGTCGGTTTGTTATTGCAATATCCGGAGAGTCAGGATCAGGAAAAACAGAACTTTCGCACTGTCTGGCCAACCGGTACAAAAAAGCCGGAATGAAAGCCAAACCAATGCATACCGACAACTACTACAGGAGCCTGCCCGAAGAGCGAAATTCATGGAGGGCTGCCCATGGACGTGAAAGCATTGGCTACACCGAATACGACTGGGAAAAAATAAACAATAATATTGCAGATTTCCGTGAAGGAAAAATTTCAGAATTGCCCTGTGTAGACATTGTAACCGATCAGGTCGACCACCTGATAACGGATTTCGGACCGGTGGACATTTTGATTCTGGACGGCCTTTATGCGATCAAAAGCGAAGATGTAGACTTGCGCGTTTTTATTGATATCACCTATCAGGAGACAAAAAAAGCCCAGCAACGAAGAGGAAAAGAACCAGCTACTCCGTTTCGCACTATGGTACTCGAACGCGAACACGAGGTGGTTACCTCACTAAAACCCATGGCAAACCTTATGGTTACCCGCGACTATTCCGTTATCCCATCAAAGGAAACAAAACACTAATTGGCAGATCAGCAGGGTATTTTTTGCTTCTAAAGAAACCGGATCCCCAATTCACTAAAAACTCTTTATTCAACAACATCAATACGAATAGCAATAAAATGTATTTTTGTACCCCAAAATAATGGGCACAAACTCGAATGCATCAAAAAATACTTATTTATCAGCTGTTTCCCCGGTTATTTGGAAATAGAAATACGGCCCTGATTCCTTACGGTTCCATCGAACAAAACGGAAGTGGAAAATTTTCGGATATCAGTGAGAAGGCGCTGGAATCGATAGCCGATTTAGGATTTACACATATTTGGTACACCGGAATTCCGGAGCATGCTACCGCCACAGATTATCATACCCTTGGGATCTCACCCGATAATCCGGCCGTTGTAAAAGGCAGGGCCGGTTCGCCCTACGCGATCAAAGATTACTACGACGTGGATCCCGATCTGGCCAGCCATCAGGAAAAAAGAATGGATGAATTCCTCCAACTGATGGAGCGAACACACAAAAATGGATTAAAAATTATTATTGATTTTGTGCCTAACCATGTGGCCCGAAATTACTTTTCCGACCACCTACCGGAAGGCCATCAGCAAATAGGAAAATACGATGACCCCTCGGAAGCCTTTTTGCCCGATAATAACTTCTATTATTTTCCAGGGAAAAGATTTATTGTTCCACAAGAAGCCATACAACAGTGTGCGCATTACACCGATCTGCTGAAAATCAGACCCTTTTATGAGTATCCCGCCAAGGCCAGTGGCAATAATTGTTTCACCCCTTCCCCTTCGTTTAACGACTGGTATGAAACCGCGAAATTAAATTATGGTATCGATTTCAGAAATACGAAAGAAACCCATTTCCAACCCATTCCTTCCCTCTGGAAAAAAATGTTGGATATCCTTAATTTCTGGGTTGAATTGGGCGTTGATGGTTTTCGTTGTGATATGGCCGAAATGGTACCAGTAGAATTCTGGAGTTGGGTAATTCCGAAGATTAAAACCAGTAACAAAATCGTACTTTTTATCGCAGAAATCTATAATCCGGCACAGTATGATACATATATTCACTGCGGGAAATTTGATTTTCTGTATGATAAAGTGGGTTTATACGATGCTTTACGGGCACTGACAGAAGGGCATGGCACCGTTACTGCAATTACTGCCGCCTGGCAACAACTGGGAGGGAACGATCATCATATGCTGCGTTTCATGGAAAACCATGATGAACAGCGAATTGCATCCCGGTTCTTTGCCGGAGACCCTTTCAAGGGACTTCCTGCTATGGTTGTTGCAACACTACTGCATCAGGGACCGGTACTGGTTTATAACGGCCAGGAACTCGGGGAACCGGGTGATTCCCATGCAGGATTCAGTGGAGACGATGGCCGTACTACAATTTTTGATTACTGGAGCATGCCGGCAGTCCAGCGATGGAATAATAAGGGTGCATTTAATGAAGAAGCATTAGAGGAAAAAGAAAAAGCATTACGCAGGTATTATAAAGCGTTACTGCAACTTTGTAATACACATCCATCGATTGCCAGCGGTGAATTTTACGATTTGCTCTGGCTGAATCCGCACCTGGAAAAACAACGTATTTATGCATTTCTGCGCCATACTAAAAACGAAATACTCTGTGTTGTAGCCTCATTTCTCCCCGCATTATGCAACACTAGCATCACTATTGCACCCCATGCCTGTGAAGCCTGTGGAATTCCTGAGGCAAAAACACTTTCCATGCAGCAATGCTTTCCACCCGGGAAAAATAATGTGAGCAGAATAACAAGGAATAACAGCGAGTTTGTGCTACCCGTCGAGATACCTCCTTACGGTGCAAGTGTTTTTTTAATCACAAGGGTTAAATAACAACGATTCGATCAAAAACGGGATTTTTAGTTCGAACTACCCCACGTTTACAAACGCCGTTTTAAAAAAGCAAAAACATCGTCCTTATCGGTTACCCTTAAGGTAAAGAATCCGGCAATTATCATGGAAACGCCGCCGAACACCAGGGCATAAATAGCTTCACCATGAAAGAGATGCTTGGTTATGGCACCAAGGATTGTTGCAGCGAGAATCTGAGGGAGTACGATAAAAAAATTAAAGATCCCCATATAAATCCCCATTTTTTCCTGAGGCAAAGCGCCAGTTAACATCGCATAGGGCATAGCCAGAATACTTGCCCAGGCGAGACCCACGCCAGCCATACTCAACAGCAACAAGGTAGGATCAGTGATAAAATACATAGAAATCAAACCCATACCTCCCACAACGAGAGAAACCAAATGCGTTAATTTTCGGGATATCCTGCGGGCCAGCACAGGAAGCAGAAAAGCAAACAGGGCCGCAAATAAGCTATAGGCACCAAACAATACCCCTACCCAATTAGCCCCCTCATTATACAATTCCGAGGTGGCCGAATCGGCGTGATAATGAAAAGCCGTAACCGCAGGTGTAGTATAAATCCACATAGAAAAAAGCGCCAGCCAGGTAAAAAATTGAACCACAGCCAGTTGCCCCATCGTTTTGGGCATATTCAACAGGTCGGTCATAATCTCCACCACGCCGCTCTTAGTCCTGCCGGCGCTACGCAATAAAGCGGATATAAAAAATATCAGTCCAAACAACGCCAATATCCCGGCCAGGATATACACCTCCGTTTCAAAATTCAATTGCCAAACCACCAGGGCGATAATCAAACCACTCAACAGAAACCACATCCCGGTAGAAGAAAACATCCGGGCGGAAATATCTCGCCCATAATGGTTATCACTGTGACCAAAGTTCTTCGATGCGTCGTGTTCATTAAAGGAGGCAATTTGTTCGGGTGTGTACTCGCGGGTAGTAAAAACAGTAACCAGCACTGCGCTAAGGAAAACAATTCCGCCCAGATAGAACGACCATTTAACGGTAGGGGGTATGGGTGAAGAACCCACAGGCTCGTTGGAAACACCAAACCAGTTGGCCAAAATATACGGCAACGCAGAACCAACTACAGCGCCTATACCGATAAAAAAACTTTGCATGGAGAAACCGAGCGTCCGCTGTTCCGAAGGAAGCATATCACCAATAAAGGCGCGGAATGGCTCCATCGATATATTGATAGAAGCATCCATGATCCAAAGCATCCCGGCGGCAATCCATAAAGCACCAGAATTGGGCATAATGAACAGCGCTGCTGAAGCCATGATGGCGCCGACCAAAAAATAAGGTCTTCTCCGGCCTAACCGTGTCCAGGTTTTATCACTCATGTGACCAATTATCGGTTGAATGATGAGGCCGGTAACCGGAGCAGCGATCCATAAAATAGGAATGCTTTCCACAGAAGCGCCCAAAGATTCAAAAATACGGCTCACATTGGCATTTTGTAAGGCATATCCAAACTGAATGCCCAGAAATCCAAAACTCATATTCCAGATTTGCCAGAAAGATAATCGAGGTCGTTTTGCCATAATAGTAATATTAGAAGGTAGATGAATCCGTTGTCTAACAAAGAAATAAAAAAAATCCCGATTTTTGAATCAAAATCAACGTACACCCTCAGAAATTTTGCAAACGATTGCAAGTTCAGACAATTTTCAATCTCTTCATGAATTCTAAAAATAGCGTATTATATTTGTGCTTTCAGAAAACAGAATAAACTATGGAAAAATCAATCAAAGGAACAAAAACAGAAAAGAATCTACTAAAAGCCTTTGCAGGCGAATCGCAGGCAAAAAACCGCTATGAGTTTGCGGCCAAAGAGGCCCGAAAAGAAGGATATGAGCAGATTGCAGGAATCTTTGAAGAAACAGCACGCCAGGAACAACAACACGCAAAACGGTTCTTCCGTTTTCTGGAGGGAGGCATGGTGGAGATTACCGCCACCTATCCGGCAGGAATCATTGGCAATACCATGGAAAACCTCAAAGAAGCCGCAGAAGGGGAACATGAAGAATGGGCCGACCTCTACCCTCTCTTTGCTCAGGAAGCCGAAGAAGAAGGATTTAAACAAATTGCTACGGCCTTTAAAATGATTGCCAAAGCCGAAAAGGTACACGAAGAGCGCTACATTAAATTGCTCGGAAACATCGAAAAAGGCCTGGTCTTTGAAAAAGAAGAAAAAGTATTGTGGTATTGCAGAAAATGCGGTTATGTGCATTTCAGCAACAAACCCCCAAAAAATTGCCCAAGTTGCTTACATCCTGAAGGTTATTTTGAGGTAAAGGCCGAAAACTATTAGCCCTTCCAACTGTTCTTTTCTAAACAGAAAAGAATAATGACGACGGTACAACCAGAAATCCCGGCCCACCAGACCGTGCTGTTTTACGATGGAATATGCCATCTCTGCAGCCGGGCAGTGCAATATCTTCAAAAACACGACAAAGATTCGGTTTTTTCCTTTATTCCACTGGGTTCGCCCAGAGCAAAAGGTACCGAAAAATTTCAATGGGCCGACTCGGTCATCTTGAAGCATAATGGGGTCTTCTATTTTTATTCTGATGTGCTGATTGAATCGGCAAAAATTTTGGGTGGCCGGATGAAATGGTGGGGTCTACTGCGTCTGGTTCCAAAACCCATACGGGATGCAGGCTATAAATTTGTGGCCAAAAATCGTTTTCTTCTTTTCGGAAAAAGAAAGAATTGCCGGGTAGGATCAACATCGCAGCATTTCCCTGCCAGGTTTACTTTTATTGAATGGCAACACAGTAACAACCCGGGGAATAGAAAATCAGGCGAGCACGTAACAAGTATTTAATTCATCCGTCATTAGCCTGCATGGATAAATCAAACGAACCCCACAAACGAAAGCGATAGAACACATAATCAACATGTATAATTCAAAATAATCAATCATGAGAATACGTATTGCATTAATACTGACTGGGTTACTATTAACTCTCAGTGGGTTTTCACAACAGGAAGCACGCATTTTGCGATTTCCCGCTATTCACGGCGATCAGGTAGTTTTTACCTATGCCGGAAATTTATTCACCGTTGACCGGGATGGAGGATTAGCCCGAAAACTGACCAACGACGATGGATTTGAAATGTTTGCACGCTTTTCGCCCGATGGGGCTGAACTGGCATTCACCGCTCAATACGACGGCAATACAGAAGTGTACACAATGCCATCGGAGGGAGGAATACCCGAACGGCTCACCTATACGGCAACGCTAAAAAGGGATGATATTGCCGACCGGATGGGACCCAACAATATAGTAATGACATGGACACCCGACGGAAAAGAAATCGTTTACCGTTCACGAAAACAAACCTTTAACGACTTTGTAGGCCATCTTTATAAAGTAGCAAAAGAAGGCGGGTTATCTGCAGAACTACCTTTTGCTTCCGGCAGTTGGATTTCCTATGCCCCGGACGGGAAAAAAATCGCTTTTAACAGGGTAATGCGGGAATTCCGTACATGGAAATACTACGAAGGAGGAATGGCAGACGACATCTGGGTATACAACCCTGAGAACCATGCCGTGGAAAACATTACCCAACATAAAGCACAGGATATTTTCCCCATGTGGCACGGCAACACCATCTACTTCTGCTCCGACAGAGATCGCACCATGAATATTTTCGCCTATAACACTACTTCTGGTGAAACCAGGAAAATCACCAACTTCACCGAATATGATGTCAAATTTCCTTCGTCCGGAAAAGATGCCATCATCTTTGAAAATGGAGGTTTTCTGCATATTCTTGATCTGAACACCGAAGAAACAAAAAAAATATCGGTTTATATCTCAGATGATTTTGTAACCGCACGTCCTGCATTGAAAGATGCAGCAAATAGCATTGCCTCCTACGATATTGCTCCCGACGGAAAACGAATGGTAGTGGGAGCCCGTGGAGAGGTTTTCACCGTGCCGGCCGAGCATGGCATCACACGCAATCTTACCGAAAGCGCTGGCGCTCACGACCGCTATGTAGCCTGGTCGCCCAATGGAAAATATATTGCTTATATCAGCGATAAAAACGGAGAATTTGAAATCTATGTCCAACCTCAGGATGGCGCAGAACCAGCCAAGCAAGTAACAAAAAAATCAGCCTCATACATCTTCGATCTGGCCTGGTCACCCGACAGTAAAAAAATTCTCTTCTCCAATAAGCTAATGCAGCTGAATATTGTGGATGTGGAATCAGGTAAGGTTACACAGGTCGAAAGAAATCCGTATTGGGAAATCAGAGATTACTCCTGGTCGCCCGATGCAAAATGGGTGGTTTACAGTGCCAATACCGGAAATGATTTCTCCATGATAAAACTTTTCAATACAGAAACAAAGGAAACAACTGAAGTAACGGATAGCTGGTACAGCGCCTCCTCGCCTTCTTTCAGCAACGATGGCAAATTTTTATTTTTTGACTCAAACCGGGACTATAACCCGATTTACAGCCAAACCGAATGGAATCATGCCGTAACCGACATGGGCAGGATATACTTTATTCCATTAGCCAAAACGACAGCTAACCCACTAGCACCGCAAAACGACGAGGTTGAAATTGCAGAAGAGGAAGAAGAAAAAACGGAAAATAATTCCAAAGAAAAGGAAAAAGAAGAAAAAACAATCCACATTGATACCGATGGATTATCTGACCGCATTATCGCTCTTCCGGTAGCACCAGGAAACTATTGGAACATTAAATGTATCGGCGATAAGGTTTACTATAACCGCTATGAAAGTAGCACAAGAACACTGAGTTTCAATGTATACGATTTTAAAGAAAAGAAAAATACAGAATTAGGCAGCGGGATGCAATACATTCTGTCGGCAAATGAAAAGAAAATGCTGATTGCCCAGCGGGGAAAATTCTATATCATTTCAATCCCTTCCTCCAAAATTACCCTTTCTGATCCGGTGGACATGAGTAACATGAAGGTCATGGTGGACTTCAGGGAAGAGTGGAATCAAATTTATCATGAAGCCTGGCGCCAAATGCGCGATTTCTTTTATGATGAGAATATGCATGGCGTGAACTGGCCAAAAATGCAGGAAAAATATGCCGTAATGCTGCCTCACGTGAATCACCGCAACGACCTCACCTACCTCATTGGCGAACTCATTGGAGAGCTGAATGTGGGGCATGCCTACATTAATGGTGGTGACAGGGAAAGCCCGGAAAGGATTGAAACCGGATTATTGGGAGCCAAACTCACGCGTGATAAATCGGGATATTACGTAATTGAAAAAATTCTTTCCGGTGAAAACTGGCGAAAAACGTTACGGTCACCCCTAACCGAAGTAGGAGTCGACGCCAAAGAAGGAGAATATATTCTGAAAATCAATGGCAAATCCACACAAAAAATGGACGACATCTACAAAGCACTGATGAATACAGCCCACACACAAGTTATCCTGACCCTGGGAGAAAGCCCCGAAGAAAAAGGAACACGTGACGTAATTGTGGTACCCGTAGCCGATGAATCGGGCTTATATTACTACAACTGGGTACAGGAAAACATCAAAAAAGTAAACGAAGCTACCAACGGGGAGGTCGGGTATATCCATATTCCCGATATGGGCCCCGACGGGTTGGTGGAATTTATTAAGCATTTTTATCCCCAGTTAAACAAAAAAGGATTAATTATCGACGACCGTGGAAACGGGGGTGGCCATGTTTCCCCTATGATCATCGAACGGCTTCGGAGGGAAATCACCCGCGCCAACACCTCCAGAAATCGCCTTGAACCGGGACAGACACCAACAAAAATGCTGAATGGCCCGATGGTGCTTCTGGTCAATAATTACTCGGCATCGGATGGCGATCTTTTCCCCTACTCGTTTAAAAAACATAACCTGGGTAAAGTGATAGGAACCCGTACCTGGGGCGGTGTAGTCGGAATCCGGGGTTCATTGCCCTTTATTGATGGTGCCGACATGCGGAAACCGGAATTTGCTTCCTATGGTGCCGAGGGCGAAAAATGGATTATTGAAGGCTGGGGCGTCGAGCCTGACATTGAAGTGGATAATGATCCGTATCGCGAATATCAGGGGATTGACGACCAACTGAACAAAGCCATTGAAGTAATTCAGGAAGAACTGAAAGCATGGAAACC
>RZYD01000604.1 GCA_009930445.1 Bacteroidia bacterium
TATGAACCATTTATGATAATGTCCTAATATACCACACGGGAAAATGTCCCGATGTGATATGATACTCCTAATGAAATTTAGGAGGTACTTATTATCAGAAAGGTAGAGCTTACAATGGATGGACAAAAAAAGTATGAAATAATTAAAGGATTGGTAGATCACTCCAGTACAAGTAAAGAACGAGCTGCCCTATCATTAGGATGCACGAAGCGACATATCAATCGCATGATTACTGGCTACAAGAAACAGGGAAAGGAATTCTTTATACACGGAAACAAAGGCAGACAACCAGCTAATACGATTCCTGATTCTATTAAGGCTGCCATCGTAGATTTATATCGCACAAAGTATTATGATGCAAACTTTGAGCATTACACAGAATTATTGGATAAATTTGAAAACATTTCACTCTCACCCGCTTGTGTAGCAAAGATTCTTGAGACAGAATACATACTCTCACCCAAGGTTACCCGTGCAAAACAAAAACGTATTAAAAGGAAATTAAAAAATCTCAAACGGGCTGCAAAAACACAAAAGGAAGCTGATGTAATCCAAACCAATCTTGTAGCAGTCGAGGATGCTCATTCAAGACGTCCCAGAGCAACATATATGGGCGAACTCATACAGATGGATGCCACGCCGTTTGAATGGCTTCCTGGTGTGATCTGGCATCTACATCTGGCAATCGATGATGCAACAGGGACAGTTACCGGAGCATGGTTTGATATGCAGGAAACGCTAAACGCTTACTATCATATATTTCACCAGATTCTTACAACGTATGGTATTCCGTATAAGTTTTTCACTGACCGACGCACCGTATTTACTTACACAAAGAAAAAATCCCCATCTCTCGATGAGGACACTTATACTCAGTTTGCTTATGCCTGTAATCAACTAGGGGTTGAATTGGAATCCAGTAGCATTCCCCAGGCTAAAGGTCGAGTAGAACGTTTGAATCAAACCCTACAGTCGCGTCTACCAATCGAAATGCGATTAGCAGATATCGCGACCTTAGAGCAAGCTAATAAATTCCTGAACTCCTACATAAAGGAATTTAACAAGAAGTTCGCACTTCCTACTCATAGTATCAAATCTGTGTTTGAAACACAACCCTCTAGTGAAAAGATCAATCAGACACTTGCCGTTCTGTGTGAGAGAACCGTGGACACAGGTCATTGCCTTAAGCATGACAAGAAGTACTATCGAATGATGGATAAGAACGGATTGCAGACCCATTATCTCAAAGGAACAAAAGCCATGCTTATACAGGCTTATGATGGTAATAAGTATTGTTGTGTCAATGATAAGGATATCTATGAATTAGAGGAAATCCCAGGGCATGAAGCCAAGTCACAAAATCTAGATAATGATTATCAAAAACCGAAGCCAATAAAACGATACATCCCACCAATGAATCACCCTTGGCGGAAAATGACATTTGGAAAATTCGTCAAAAAGCAGGAACATCATTGGAATGAATGTGAAGAATGGTCTGCATAAGGGTTAGAAAGCCCCAGCAACGCTGGGGCTAATGTTTCACTTATTTTGGGACATTTTCAAAAACGGTTGACA
>RZYD01000108.1 GCA_009930445.1 Bacteroidia bacterium
CATGGTTACAATTGTTGCTTCGTAACTTCAAAGGTAACCAACCGGGTTAGTCTGCAAAAAGATTGACCCGGTTAAATTTTTTTACCGGACAACAGTGATATATAAATCAAAATGGTTGACATCCCTGTTTAAGTATAATTACAAAACCCGTTCGTTTGCCAAATCAAACGGCCTCCTTGTCGTTACCAAACACCATTTGATTGGACGATTGCAGGGTCGCAATCAAAGCTTTATTGTTGCTTTCTGCAAAATTGTTGTAGCCGCCTGAGAGGTCGGATTTTTCCCGCTGTTCCTCCGGAATTTCTTTTTCTTTTGTTAAAAATGAAGCGATTTGAAAAATTCATCCACAGAACTCCTGTCGGCTGTTTGTGCAATCATCGTATTAATATTTAACAAGAATAACAACACTGTCAGAAGCATTTTGTTCATCATCAATTTTGTAATTTATTTCTGGTTCATGATTTTATTGCCGGTGTCGGGTCATTTCACCTGTCCGTGGATTGTAGCGGACTTCACGGTCGGGATAACCACCGACCAAATCATGATGGAGGTGTAGAAATGAAAACAATCATAAAAATTTTGTCGCATTTTCCGTTGGTCTTATTGTCCTGACGGTTGCTCTCTGGTTCTCTTAAAGCGCAATACTTCTAAACCGTCTCTTCGGCCATCTCGGGATCGTTGCCGCTTTTTACGCACGGGTCGTATCCCGCCATTCTGTTAAACCTATTGTTAAGGAATGGAGTTTGTTTCCTTTCTGAAACTAATTTTCTCTAATTGATGTCGGTATTTTATACTTAGCACCCAGATGATTATCAGTGCCGCCAATAGAATAACTTTTTGTAAGTCAAATCCGGTAAAGATGTTGTTCAGTGCATGAAATGCCGCGGCTACTAATAATGAGTTTGTCTTTTCAGCTACCAGACCAATTCCCCAACTCCCCAACAATAAAATAGAAACGAAAAGGAGTGTTGTGCTGGTCGGGGTAAAATCCAAATGCCATACAAACCATAAAACAGTAATGCATAGTATTGCCACAAATTTTGGTAGAGGAGCTAATAATTGTTGCAAAATTCCCCGCCAGCCGATTTCTTCTAATAAGCTATAAATTAAAACCGTGAAGATTGCAACGAGCGGGAAGGTCCCTTTCGTGAAGAAAGCAACTATACCCAATAAAATTACAGGCAATATTCAGTAAATGGATAATGGAATCAGAAGGCTTGCAAAGTTACCTTTTAGGCTCATTATCAGCTTCTTTCGAAATGCGATTATGGCGACAAAAGCTCCAATTGCAGGCCCGACACCCTGCAAAATGATTTTAATATATGCATTGTTAATTCCCGATAACAATTCTGTTTTATTGGTTAAATATCTCAAAAATAAGGCTGTCAGGAAGAAAACTGCAATGGCTAAAATTGCTTTTCGTATTTCGTTTTTTCATTCCATGAATTTATTCCCCCTTTTTGCCTATACGGAACGGGTTGTCTGTGAAAAGATTTATGGGTTTCAGGTAAACCGTGAACTGCATGGCTTCAGGTGTAATGCGATACGCGTCGTGTGGTCTGGCTCCCCAGCTGTTGTCGCCACCAACTCCCATCTGTTTTTTATCAATGTGGACAAAAACATCCGGGGATTTTTTGAGGTCGGAAGGGTGCCGATAGTTCATTTTGGTAATCTCATCCAGCTCTTTTGTACTGTAATGCAAGGCAGAAAATCCAAAATATTCGTCTCCGGCAATAATGATTCCCTCCGATTTGCTGTTCGTGAGGGCCATCCACCAGGTGTCGGTTTTATATCCGGTTTCCTGCGGCCTCGAGTACGGGAAAAACTGCTGCTCTACGGTACTTTGGTACAAATCGATAAAGGCTGCGCTGTTGCGGTCGCAGTAATTTTCAAACGGTCCTCTGCCATACCAGTCGAGGTAGGTATAGGTATCCTTTAATGCAAAAGAAAGTCCGAAACGGGGCAATTCGGGTAATCCTTTAACTCCGGGCACAAAGCGGGTGGTGAGGGCCAGTGTGCCGTCGTGATAAAGGGTATAGGTAAAATGAATTTCCGACCGGCTGTCTTCATGCAGGGTGTGTGCTTCCACGGTCACCGAACGCCGGTTTTTCGCGGTAAAGTTAATGTTCTTCAGGATGGTGGTGCGGGCTACGTTTTTCCAAAGGGCACATTGTTTTTCCATCCCAAACCCAAAATCATTATCGGTGGGTGCTCTCCAAAAATCCGGGATAACCGGCGCTGATAAAAGCGTTTCGTCGCCGTTTGCCACCTGGGTGATGGTTCCGGTTTCTTTTGACAGGGTATACCGGAAGCCGTTGGCCGAGAGTATAAAGCAATTTTCCAGCTCGTCGATCGTTATTTGTTCGTTTCCCGGCATAGCGGGCATAAAGGGTGGCGTAATGATCGGAATACGCAGTTGCTCCGATGCAACAATATGGCCTTTGGGGAGCAGTGGATCTTCCGATCGTGTGCGGAGGTAGAAATGGATAAAATATTGGGTGTTGGGAAGGGGAATGATTTCGTTTATTTCTTTGATAGGCAGAAGCCTCTCTTTTCCTGGTTCCAGATCCGGAGATGAGATAGTACCCGATGCCACCCTGTTTCCGTTTCCTTTAATCTCATATTCCAGATCAAATTTATTCAGGTTGGTAAAATGGTACTTGTTTTTCAGGGCGATTATTCCCTGTTTTCCTTCTTGCCAGCGAATGGCGATATTTTGATAAACTTTTTTTACTTCCCATAAGGCCGGGTGGGGGGTTCGGTTTGGGCCTACCAGCCCGTTCATGCAAAAATTACCATCGCTGGGGGTTCCTTCCGGCCCAAAATCGCCTCCATAGGCCCAGAATGATTTCCCGTTTTTATCTTTGGTTAATAATCCCTGATCTACCCAATCCCAGATAAACCCTCCCTGAAGACGTGGATATTTTTCAATCACATCCCAGTAATCCTGTAGGTTGCCCGTGCTGTTTCCCATCGCATGGGCATACTCGCATATAATCAGGGGCCGCCGATCGTCAGTTTGGGCCCACCCTTCGATGTAGTGTATGCCGGGGTACATCGGACAATAGATATCGGTATGCGCTTTTGTCCCGGCACGTTCGTACTGAACAGGACGAGAGCTATCCCGCACCCGCAGCCACTGTGATGCCTTTTCAAAATTTACCCCGTCGCCGGCTTCATTGCCTAATGACCAGATAATGACCGACGGATGGTTTTTATCCCGTTCCACCATTCGCCGGATCCGGTCGAGATGCGCTGCTTCCCAATCCGGATTATTTCCCAGGGTACGCTCCGGATGATAGCCCATGCCATGCGATTCAATGTTAGCTTCGTCCACTACATAAATACCGTACCGGTCGCATAAGGTATACCAGTAAGGATCGTTGGGGTAATGGCTGGTTCTCACTGCGTTGATGTTATTTTGTTTCATGAGCCGGATGTCATTTTCCATCGAATGTCGCGAAATTACATGCCCTGTTACCGGATCGTGTTCATGGCGGTTTACTCCTTTCAGGTACACCGGAATTTTATTTACCAGCAGCTGGCCGTTGCTGATTTCTACTTTTCGAAACCCTGTTTTGCAGGAAACGGCCTCCAGTGTCTGTCCGGATGCATCTTCCAGTGAAATCACCGACGTATACAGGGTGGGAAATTCTGCTGACCATAATTTTGGTGCCTTGATTGTAAAAGAAACCGTGATGCTGTCGTTATGCACAGGAAAATGATGCGAAAAAACCAGTTTGTCTTTATCATCCCAAAGCCGGTAACGGTATATTTCTCCCGCTGAAACCGAGCCGGCAGTTTCTACAGTCAGGTGTACTGTGGCAGAGGTCAGTGCATCGTTTAGTACCGGATTAACATGAAAGTCTTTGAGGTAGGGGGTTTCATGCCGGATCAGGTAAACATCTCTTTCAATTCCTGAAATGCGCCAAAAGTCCTGACATTCGAGATACGAGCCATCCGACCACCGGAATACTTTCAGTGAAATGAGGTTTTTACCCTTGATCAGGAAGGGTGTAATATCGAATTCGGCAGGAAGTTTTGCGCCCTGGGTGTATCCGGCTTCGTTTCCGTTGATATACAGGAATGCAGCTGATTTTATGGCTCCGATATGCAACAGAACGGTTTTCCCTGCCCAGTCATCGGGAAGGGAAAACCAATGGCGGTAAAGGCCAGCCGGATTAACACTATCGGGCACTTCCGGGGGCGTGGGGTTATCGGTAAATTCATAGGCCTGATTCACGTAAACAGGGGTTCCATATCCTTCAATTTCCCAATTCCCCGGGACTCCGATTTCCGGCCAAAGGCTGTCATTATAAGTTACGCTATAAAAATTTTCCGGAATAGCATATACCGATGGCACCCAAAAGAATTTCCATTTTCCATTTAATGAGATATAATTTGGATTCGATTGGGGGGGGTTCGACAGTGCCTGAGCCACATCAGGATAAGGAATTCCTGTGGCATGCGGCTCCAGCTTATTTATGGCGAATACCGATGGATCCTGCCAAACCTGACCGTGGTTTATGGGGGGGGTTAGCCATACCGTGAAGATAAAAAGGATTCCTGTGCGTAATTTTTTTTGCATGGGGTTTCAATTATAGTTTTTTACAGATTCCGGAGAAAAGGGATGCTTTTTTCTTTAAATCAAGAAAAAGGGCATATTGGTTTTTGCTTCGAATCAGGTTATGCTCGGGGTATTGTACCGGATAATAACAATCACCGTTCAGATAGTCCGTAAGAAATCTTATCGCCTGCATTAAAGTGATAGCGAGCCCTCCGGTGAACAGGTTGTTTTTCTCTTTTTGTGTGATGAATGATTTAACCGCCTTAAGATATCCTGATGCCAGTGCTTCAAAATACTCTGCTCTGGCCACAACTTCCGTGATTTCTTTTTCATCTTCTTCCACGGGTGAAGTATAGGTCCGCACCATGTCGCCAAAATCACTAAAAAGTGTTTGTGTCATAAGGGTGTCCAGATCAATGACACATGCTGCAAGCATAGTATTTTCTTCGAAAAGGAGGTTGTTGATTTTTGTGTCGTTGTGGGTAATGCGTGGCGGAACATGCTGTTGAAGGTGTGTGAACTGGCGGGCAAAAGGTTTCATGGCCAATATATCGTTTATCATTTGCACATTTGCTTCGGCCCTTTGACGGGGGTTGTTTTTTGCGGCTTCTTCCAACTGAGCCATTCGAAATAGCAGATTGTGAAAGTCAGGAATCACACACCGAATTTCTAAGGGATTGAGGGCAAGTAATTTTTCTGTAAACCAACCAAATTTTTGAGCCGCTTTTTCGGCCAACCCGGGGGATGTGGCATTTTCAAAAGTCACTGTTGACGGGATGTACCGAAAGGCCCGCCAGTAGTTTTGTGTGGGGTCGATAAAATAGGTACTGCCGGATTGGGTCGTCACCGGATGCAGGAATTTTTCTTCTGGAAAATATTTTTCAAAATGGTTAGCGACTTTAAGGATATTGTGTGCTACCGCTTCCGGGTTTTTAAATACATTTGTGTTAAACTGTTGTAATACAATAGATTGTGTTTGTTTGTCTCCGGATATTACCTGATAGGTTTTATGAATATGCCCATGACCCAGCGGATAAATCTGTAGGGGACTATTATGTGCAAGAAAGGCACCGGCGGCATGTTGAAGTATCTGCTCCATTAATCTGTTCTAAGTTTACTAAAAAGCCTGAAGAGCAGATACGTGGAAGCTAACGCCAGGGTCATGAGGACGGTTCCGGTAATTACATGCTTAAACACGAACGACCCAATGGCAAACAGGAAGGAATAGATGACAATGCAACCCACAAAGATACACAGGATTTGCAGCGGCATTTCCCATTTTTTCCCATGATCTTTTTCATCAATAAAATCGCCTTCCGCCCGGGCCTGATCAATCACTTTTTTCCATCCAGGGCCTCCCGGGCGGGTGACACGGTAAAATTTTCGCAGTGTGGCCTGTTTTTCCGGTTGGGTTAACAGGGTAGTCAGCAACCAGGCCAGGGTTGTAACTCCGACAGCAATCAGCAATTTCATGGTAAAGCCATCGAGCACCGCTGTGGCCACAGCTTCATCCGGAACGACAAGCACCAGAATAAAGGCCTGCAAGGTAGCCACGATCATGGCAGCAATTTCTGTCCATGCATTAATTCTCCACCAGAACCACCGCAAAAGGTAAATCGCGCCTGAGCCGGCACCAGTGAGCAGGAGAATGTTGAAAGCCTGTGTGGCATTATCCATAAGGGTTAAGGCAAAGGTGCCGGCAATCACCATGAGCAACACCGTTGAAATTCGTCCCATTAACACCATATTTTTTTCTGTGGCATCTTTTTTAATAAAGCGTTTGTAAAAATCATTCACCAGATACGATGACCCCCAGTTGAGGTGTGTTCCGATAGTCGACATATAGGCGGCAATCAGTGAGGCAACAATAAGTCCCAGCCATCCTGGCCCCAGTTTCGACATCATTACCGGATAGGCAATGTCGTCTTTCAGGTAGGTGGGGTCGATTCCCGGAAATTCAGCCTGGATGGTGGTAAGGTCGGGATAGATGATCAGTGAAGCCAGTGCCACGATAATCCATGGCCAGGGGCGGATGGCATAATGCATGAAGTTAAACAGCATGGTTGCGCCAATGGCATTTTTTTCGTCTTTGGCTGCCAGCATGCGCTGGGCAATATATCCTCCGCCTCCGGGTTCCGCTCCCGGATACCAGACACTCCACCATTGTACCGCTATGGGGATAATCAGCAACGGTACATATTGGGCCGGGTTAGAAAAATCAGGGAAAAAATTCATTTTATCCTGAACGATAGGGTGGGAGAGAAACCCGTCGAGGCCTCCGACTTCGGGTTGCCGCAAGGCGACAATAGCCGCCAGTACCGCACCAAACAAGGCAATGCCGTATTGGAAAAAGTCGGCCCAGATAACTCCTTTTAATCCTCCCACTGCGGCATAAATCACTACGGCCAGCGAAGCAATAAGTACGGTTTGAAGGGGCGGTATGTTGAACATAACTCCTCCGATTTTTATTGCTGCCAGCGTAACTGTGGCCATAATCAGGCAATTAAAAAACAAACCCAGGTACAACGACCGGAATCCACGAAGAAAAGAGGCGGCTTTGCCTCCGTAGCGTAATTCGTAGTATTCCAGGTCGGTCATCACATTCGACCGGCGCCAGAGTTTGGCGTAAATAAATACCGTCACCATTCCCGTGATGAGAAAAGCCCACCAGGCCCAGTTTTTTGCTACGCCCGATTCTCTTACCATTCCGGTAACAAGGTTGGGGGTATCGGCAGAAAAGGTGCAGGCTACCATCGAAATTCCGAGCAGCCACCATGGCATACCCCTGCCGCCTAAAAAGAATTCAGAAGTATTTTTTCCGGCGGTTCGTGAAGCAACCCATCCTATACTTATGACAACGAGAAAAAAAATCCCAACAATAATCCAGTCAATTGATGCCAGCGCCATATTTTTAAAGTTTTGGTTTTCTGATGCAAGATAGTTTATTTTTTAACCCGCTACTTCTTCTCCGGGAAAATGGCGGGCAAATACCTCGATGGCCTGGTATTCGGCCATCCCTAATTTGTCGTACCATTGTGCGGTTGCCTGATTGCGTTGTTCTGCCCGTTGCCAAAATTCCCGTGAGTCGTGCCCC
>RZYD01000605.1 GCA_009930445.1 Bacteroidia bacterium
AGATCTGGAAGGAATGAATATCGCCAATGGGATCCTTACAGCCCGCGGAGGAATGACCTCGCATGCCGCTGTTGTTGCCCGGGGAATGGGAAAATGCTGTGTATCAGGTGCCGGCGCCATTCGTGTTGATTACAAAAAAAGGACTCTTACCGTCGATGGTAAAACGTTTAAAGAAGGAGCCTGGATTTCGCTCAACGGGTCCACAGGACAGGTATACGAAGGGCATGTAAAAACCATCGACCCGGAATTGAGTGGCAACTTTGGCCAACTGATGGAACTATCCGACAAATACGCTAAAATGCTGGTGCGCACCAATGCCGACACACCGCACGATGCCACCGTAGCCCGTAACTTTGGAGCTCAGGGTATCGGATTATGCCGTACCGAACACATGTTCTTTGAAGGCGAAAGGATTAAAGCCGTACGTGAAATGATTCTTTCTGAAAAAGAAGAAGGCCGCAGAGCCGCTCTCGCCAAAATCCTCCCTTACCAACGGAAAGATTTTGAAGGAATCTTTGAAGCCATGCAAGACCTGCCGGTAACAGTACGCCTGCTCGATCCGCCTTTGCATGAATTTGTTCCCCATGAAGAAAAAAATCAGCGCGAAATGGCCGAAGAGATGGGCATCTCTATTGAAGAGGTACAGAAAAAAGTGCACGATCTCGCTGAATTCAACCCAATGCTTGGTCACCGTGGTTGTCGGCTTGGTAACACTTATCCTGAAATCTCCGAGATGCAGGCTCGTGCGATCATTGAAGCAGCCCTCAATCTGAAAGCGAAAGGAATCCATGCAGTACCGGAAATAATGATCCCATTAACTGGTACGGTAGAAGAAATGCGTATGCAGGAAACCATCGTCAGAAATACCGTTAAAAAGGTCTTCGAAGAACGCGGAGATACCGTAGAATACCTGGTAGGAACCATGATTGAAATTCCCAGGGCTGCACTCACAGCAGACCGGATTGCTGAAAGCGCTGAATTTTTTAGCTTCGGTACCAATGACCTAACGCAGATGACCTTCGGATACTCAAGAGACGATGCCGGAAAATTCCTGCCGGTATATCTCGAAAAAAACATTCTGAAAGAGGATCCATTCCAGGTACTGGATCAGGAAGGCGTGGGCCAACTGGTTAGAATGGGCGTTGAAAGAGGACGATCAACCCGTAAAAACCTCAAAATTGGTATTTGTGGCGAGCATGGCGGAGAGCCCAGTTCAATAGAATTCTGCCATAGAGTTGGCATGAACTATGTGAGCTGTTCACCCTTCCGCGTGCCGATCGCACGTCTGGCGGCTGCGCAGGCTGTTCTTAAAAACAAATAAACAATACGTAGTATGCTATAGTCAAAGGCTGTCCATGCGGGCAGCCTTTTTTATTCGCCTTGGCGATTATCCTTATAAACCATTCCAGCGCTAAAGGCCTAAAGGGTAAAAAAATTCAGTATTGCATAATTATCTTTAGATTATCATCCACAGAAGAAAAACATATTTTAATCTCCTCATTATTTTCCTTCCGAAAACGTTTGCAACATCAGTAATATTTGTAATTTTGTGCTTTGGATAATCCAT
>RZYD01000109.1 GCA_009930445.1 Bacteroidia bacterium
ATGGTAACTGGATTGACCGGATTGTTTGTCAGAAAAGTACCGACGGCGGCGTAACCTGGAGTGAAGGTACCTACATAGGGCTAAATGGAGAGAAGGCGCAGGATAAGCATTGGGCTGTTGTTGATCGTTCGACGAATGCCATTTATGTTACCTGGACGCAGTTTGATGTATATGGCTCCTCGTCATCCGAGCATAAATCGGATATCCTTTTCAGTAAAAGTTATGACGGAGGGCTCACCTGGAGTACACCGGTAAGGATCAATGAAGTTTCGGGCGATTGTATCGACAGCGACAACACGACCGAGGGTGCCTCACCGGCTGTTGGCCCTGACGGAGAAATTTATGTTGCCTGGATGGGGCCACAGGGACTTGTTCTCGACCGCTCGACCGATGAAGGCGAGAGTTGGCTGGAACACGATATTCTGATTGATGATCTTCCGGGCGGGTGGGATTTTACGGTTCCCGGAATCAGTCGCAGCAATGGGTTTCCTGTGCTTCGCTGCGATTTGTCGGGCGGAATCCATCATGGAACCCTCTATTTGAACTGGAGCGATCAGCGCAATGGAGAAGACGACACCGACGTCTGGCTTGTCAAATCTGTTGATGGTGGTTTTTCCTGGTCGGAAAAGGTGAGGGTGAACGACGATGAGCCGGGGAAACATCAGTTTTTTACCTGGATGGAAATCGATCAGGAAAGTGGTGATCTGTGGTTTGTGTTTTATGACCGCCGGAATTATGCCGATAATTTCACGGATGTATATATGGCATTATCACAGGATGGAGGCGCTACATTTGCTAACTTCAAAATCAGTGAAACACCTTTCGAACCCTGGTCGACAATTTTTTTTGGCGATTATAACAACCTCAGTGTACACAAGGGTATCGTTCGTCCGGTGTGGACACGGCTGGCTGGCGGAAGCCTTTCGGTATGGACGGCCATTGTGGATGTACATGCAGTTGGAGAGCCTGACCGGGAGGCCATACCTTTTGAACTGGAACAGAATTTTCCAAACCCTTTTGATCAGACCACCTGGTTTAAATATAAATTACGCCGTGCAGAAGTGATTTCTCTCAGGGTGTACGATATTACCGGCAGACCTGTGGCAACACTGATTAAAAACAGAGAAAAGGAAGCTGGCCGTCATGTTGCGCATTTTGATCCGGGAGAATATAGATTGCCCTCCGGCATATATTATTTCTCTCTGGAGACTAAAACACAGGTGGTTCGACGGAAAATGGTATTTCAGTAATTTAGAACAGGAAGCCGATATTAATGTAAAGTCCCGAGTTGCCATCCTGTTCATCTGCTGCCATTCCGTAATTTATAGCCACAACAAAATTTTGATTCATAACAAAATAAAATCCGGCACCATAGCTCAGATGAATTCCGTCGTCTTCCAGTGTAAAGTAGTTTTCCCTTTCGGGGATAGTCGACAGGTTGGTGTCGAATTCGATCGGCTTAAGTACAGTACCGGCATCGATGAATGGAGCCAATGCAAGGTAGATGTTTTGTTTTCCCAACGTAGTACGCAGAAATTTCCAGCGGAATTCCAGGTTCGCATAGGCAATATGATCGCCTACTACGCGGTTACGCAATACCCCGCGAAGGGTTTTGGCTCCCCCGAGCCCGTCGGAAGTGGTCGCAGAGCTAAAACTGCTGATCATGTAGGGTTGCATAAAGAATGGCGGTTTCCCGAACAGTGTTCCCTGATAGGTTATCCGGCCCGCAAACGTCAGGCGCTGCGGAATCAGGGTAAAGTACTGCCGGTGGGAAAGCGCCAACCGTGTGTAGCCAAAATTTCCATTGCCTAAAATTGACGGCGCGGTGACCAGAACGGCTTCACTCCATATTCCCTGGTTGGCATTGGCTTCAATATCACGGCTGTCATAAATAATTCCCAGTTTGATAAAATTGGTTAGCCCACCCTCTTTTTCTTCTTCACCAATCAGGCCCCATGTGACATATTTTTCGTACAGGCCGGCCACATCCGGCAACCGGTCGGCCGAATCTTTTCCTTCGTTTAACCGTTCGATATTCACCGGTTGGAGGGTATGTTTATATATCCCCATTCCGGCAAGCCATTTCCAGTGGGTCGATTGGATGGGTTGAGAAAAATCAGCCGTAAAACGGAGTAATTTTCGCTCATGCCGGTAGAACATACGGCTAATATAGGCCTCGTTGTTGTCGGCATCCTCCTCCCACCGGGGGTTGAAAACGGATGCATATCCATTAAACCCGTAAAAATCAAGCGCTTGCTCGGTCAGGTAACTGAAGTCGGCTGTGAGTCGTATGTTATTGGGCAGTAAATCTTTGGCATCGAAAAAGAGTTGGTTGATCCCACTGCCTTTGGTGGTCCGCGACCATTCGGCTTTAATGGCATAGCTATAGTCGGGATATCGTGAACCATCGCCGTAATTGAAGGCATTGATCAGTGCACCATACTTAAATCCGATGTCCGAGTCGTACGCTACTACAGGTAAACCACCAAAGTTCCATCCTGTTTTAATATTTTCACCTTCGGCAGTTTTTTCCTGCGCCCGGGTTACAGCAGGGAGAAGTACAACCGCAGTGAGCAGCATCAGGTACACAAGTTTTTTCATAATTCAGTGTTATTTTTGATGTTTGAATTCAGCCCGTTCATTTCGGGTAAATGTTGAAAAATTAACAGAAAAAGGCAGGAAACCACAATTGACCCGATGGCCAGGTCGGCATTATCTTTAAAGAAATCAAGGGGTTCGGGCTGAAATCCGGCGATAATAACCAGAATAATGACGTAGAGTATTCCGGCGATAAAACTGGCCATAGCCGCCTGGTTTTTTATTCTCCAGTGAAAGGAAGCGATGGCAGCGGGAAGAATGGTAAAGCCAATGCCTGTGATAAAAATAAAAACTGCTACCAAATCGCGAAAATTATAGGCAAAGGCGAAGCCTGCCAGTGAGAAAAGTACAATGAATAAACGAGTTCTTCTCATCATTTTTTTCTGGTCGCTTTTGGTATGGCTAAGTTGTCCGAAGAAATCCATCGCCGCACTGGAGGCCAGAACGAAGATCTGGGTGTCGGCCGAGCTCATGATGGCTGCAAAGATCAGAATCAATCCTGCCACAATATATTTTGCTGGTACCAGCACTGTAAGCCCTTGGGAAAAGGCCTCTTTGGGCTCAATCCCGGGTACATGGTAATGCGCAGCCAGTCCTACCAGACAAATTACAAAACCTGTAATGAGGGTTAGCAGGGCACTGCCCCGGAGTCCACGCGATACAACGCGCTCGTTTTTTGCTGCATATACCCGCTGCCAATATTCAGAACTTTGGAATACAATAAAAATCCCAAAAGCAAGAAAAGCAATAGTCATTACCGGGTCAGCATCAGAAAAATCAACCAGGCCATTAATAACGTCGGTGGTCTCATCGCCCCCGTTCAGCACAAAAGCAAGAATAAAAAGGACTACGAAAAGAACGATATATTGAAAAATGTCGGTTTTGATTACCGAGCGAAAACCACCCGCAAAAAGATAAATGGAGATGATCAGGCTGGAGAAAAGGAGTGCAGTTTCGTACGACCACCCGCTGATGCCTGCCAGTATTGTGGATCCGGCAATGAACTGGTTCAACAACATACCAAAATAAACGATGAACAAAATGATGGCCGAGAGCAAGCCAACTTCTGTATTGAATTTGTAATAAAACCAGTCGGAGAAAGTGAAGAGTTGTTTTTCGGCACCAATCCGGCGTAATTTTTTTGCATAGGGAATAAACAACAGGAAGCCGATGGAAGTACCGATAAAGACCGCCATGGCGCTGATGCCATATTGATACACATATGCCGTAAAGGCTACAATGGCTGCGCCGCCAATATAACTGGCTACCACAGAGGCCATAAAACCCCAGATACCCAACTTGCGGCCGGCAATAAGATAATCGTCGTCTTTTTGGTGCCTCGAACTGATAATGCCAATCAGGATGCAGATCACTGCGTAACTGATGAGAAGAATGAGGTCGAAAAGGGTTAGTTTAGAATTTGGGATAAGCATCGAAAGAAATTCCATTGTGCCCAAGTTTTGATTTTCATTGCAAGGTATAAAAAAACTTGATATCCGGATGTCGTGAAAATGATTTTACCCGGGGGGTTGTGGTCGGTAGTTTTTGCACCACAGGAATCCAGAAAGTGTGGCACTTTCTAAATTCAATGGGTTGGTGGAAGGAAAAACATTCTTCCTCCATGAATGATTCAGGGTTCCGGGGGAATAGCATAAACCCCGCCACCTTTTTTTGGTTTTGTTGCCCGTGTTGTTCGGCGGGAAAGGATTGAGGTTCGCGACCCGGATGTTTAGGTCCCTTTATTCTTTGTTTGTTTTTTGCAATACGGCATTAAAAGCGGTTTTCAGGGCTGCATTTATTTCTTCCACATTGAAATAATCCGGATCATAGTCGCCGCCTAAGAAATCAATGGTATCTTCATAATCCATGTGATCGGGATTGTCCAGTACATCAAGAATTTCGTAGAAGCCTTCCACTCCGCCACACCGTTCGGGAGGGCAGTTGCCTTCTCCGTCGTTCACTCTGGGATAAAAAACGCCTTTTTCCGGTTGTTTTTTTTGTTCGAGAAGTATTTCGTGCGCCCAGTTGTCTTTGAAATCGTAGTTATAAATCATTTTGTCTTTCACTACTTCCAGCAGGTCGGAGAGTTTCATATTTACATATTCCCGGCAGGTATATTCATCGTCCATAAGCCCGGCAGTCGGGGAATAGAAGGTCATATCCTTAACAAAGCGGTGTTTGTATTTATTTTTCCATCCCATTACGATTTGAATCAGTTTATGAAAATCGGACAGGGAAATGTCGGAGGGCACTTCAATTTGCCTCCAGATGGCAGGTTCAATATTCAGGATTGAGATATCGACCTGATAGATTTCAACATTCATAAGTCAATTAAATGCCTAAAATTTAACGATACACGAAACGGATTAATGTCAGCCCTAAAATAATCTGGTGGGTTGACGGTATAAAAATAGGTTTTTTTTTCATTTCCATCCTTTTACGGTTATTTTTTTCCATTATCCCTTGGCGGGGAAGGGCTAAAATGGCTACCAATGCGGTTAATTGTTGTGTTAAAATGTTGTCAAAATATGGTTTATGGGTTGTAGATTTAATCTTTAATGCGCTGAGGATTTTCATTCAGAAATTGCGACCAGGAGCCGTTGGTTTTTTTGCCCGAAAGTGTATAATTGCCTTGATTGGCGTGACAGACGGCAACGGCGAGGGCGTCAGTAATATCTAATTTTTCGGGCAGGTTGTTAATTTTAAGAAGGTTCATAACCATAGCCGCCACTTGTTCTTTAGAGCTACGTCCATTGCCTGTAAGGGCTTGTTTAATGCGCAGCGGCTGGTATTCGAAAACAGGTACCGATCGTTTAATGGCGGCGATTATCGCTGCTCCCTGTGCTCTGCCCAGTTTAAGCATAGCTTGCGCGTCAACTCCATAGAATGGACCTTCAATGGCCATTTCATCAGGGGTATATTTAGTGAGAATACCTGTTATTTCGTTATAGATTGTTTCCAGTTTTTGCCAGGGATTGATCACGCCAGCCAGTTTCAGGACACCCATATCCACGAGTTCCTGTGATTTGCCTTTCAGTTTGATGATGCCCCATCCCATATACCGTGTGCCGGGGTCAATGCCAAGAATAATTTTTTCAGGTTGGGTCATAAAGGCAGCAGGGACTCAAATTGATGGAGAAGAATAGTCTTCGCAATTTTCAAATCGAGCAGGGTGGTAATTTTTATATTTTCTTCATTGCCATGAAAGAGGGTAATCGGATGATTGGCATACTCCACGATAGAAGCATCGTCGGTAAATTCCTTTCTATAGGGTTGGCGATAAGCTTCGGTCAGGATGTTGGTTTTAAAGGCCTGAGGGGTTTGAATAATGCGGATTCTATTTCGGTCTACTGTGACCGTTTCTGGTTCTTCCATCATTCTGACCGACTCGATTGGCGTAATGGTTGGAATGGCTATACCGTATTCTTCTGCCAGTTTATAGGCAGTATGGATTATTCTGATGGATACCAGGGGCCTTACCCCATCATGTACAGCGACAAGGCTGTCGGGTTCGGTGAGTTTGAGCCCGTTTTTTACCGAATGATACCGCTCTTTTCCTCCGGTTGTCAGCCGGTGTGGTGTGGTAAACTCATGGGTATAGCAGAGTTCGTTCCAGTATTCTTTCTGGTTATCAGGGAGAACGACAATGATGTCAATGTCCATGTTGGCAAGGTAGAAGGCATCAATGGTATGCATCAGAATCGGCTTGCCTGCCAGGTCAAGAAATTGTTTGGGAGTGGTTGAACCCATTCTCGTGCCGCTTCCACCGGCAACAATAATTGCATATTTTTTCATCGTTATCGGGATAAGTTACGAAGGTATAAATTATTATGGATAATTCTTCAATAAAAATTTATAAAATTAACATTGCATCACCATAAGTAAAGAAGGCATATTTTTCCTTTATGGCTTCTTTATAGGCTTTCATGGTAAAATCGTATCCGGCGAAAGCCGAAACCATCATCAGCATTGAGCTCATGGGGAGATGAAAATTTGTGATCATGGCGTTGGCCACCTGGAATTCATAAGGCGGAAAGATGAATTTGTTCGTCCATCCTTCGTAGGCTTTTAGTTTTCCGGAAATGGTTACAGCACTTTCAATGGCTTTCATGGAAGTGGTTCCCACAGCGAGAATTTTATTTTTATTTTCCTTTGCCCGGTTTACTTTTTCAGCGGTATAATCGGGTACATACATCTCTTCGGAGTCGGTTTTATGTTTGGAGAGGTCTTCCACATCGATCTCGCGAAAGTTTCCAAGCCCGGCGTGCAAGGTTATTTCTCCAAACCCAATGCCTTTTATTTCGAGGCGTTTCATGAGTTCGCGTGAGAAATGAAGCCCTGCGGTAGGTGCGGCAACAGCGCCTTCGTTTTTAGCGTAAATCGTTTGATAGCGCTCATTGTCTTCGGGTGTAATGCCGCGTAAGAGCTGGATTTCTTCCGGGATTGGGGTTTGACCCAGCTGGGTGATGGTTTCCTTAAAGCTTTCGTAGGGCCCATCGAACAGAAACCGCAGGGTTCGTCCCCGGGAGGTGGTATTATCGATCACTTCCGCCACCAATGCATCGTCTTCCCCAAAATATAACTTATTCCCGATGCGGATTTTCCGGGCGGGATCTACCAACACATCCCATAAACGGGTTTCCCGGTTTAGTTCCCGGAGAAGAAACACCTTTATTTTGGCTCCGGTTTTTTCCTTCTCGCCTTCCAGCAACGCAGGAAATACCTTGGTGTCGTTGATCACAAATACATCACCATCGTCAAAATATTCGATAATATCTTTAAATGTCCTGTGCTCAATAGTTTGCGTATCACGGTGAAGAACCATTAATTTGGACTCATCACGGTGAAGCGGTGGATTGGCAGCAATAAGTTCCTGAGGCAAAGGATACCTAAACTGAGATAACTTCATAGTATCAATCTGTTAAGTATTATATAAAAAATTAAAACAAAGGGTGCAAAGATAATACAACATCGACCTGAACGCAAGTATTATTTATAAGTTTAAGAATCAGCACTTCTGCTATTACG
>RZYD01000606.1 GCA_009930445.1 Bacteroidia bacterium
TCGTCGGTTTGTTTGAAGGCTGCAATCTCGTCATAGAGTAAATCTTTCGCTTTAATGGAATCATTCAAAGGATTATTTATGTCTTCCGATTGCAGCTTATCGTCTTTTAATAATGCATGATAGGGCTTAGTTGGAAAAAGTAAAGGGGAAAGAAATAAGGTATCAATAATACTGGCTGATTGTACCCCCGCAGCACAAAGTGCTTTGCTGATAAATTTTAAGTCGTGGGCGAAAATGTTATGGCCACAGATATATTTCGTTCCATTTAAGAATCGGATAAACTCAGTAACCGAAGTGTTATGAAATAAACTCCCATCACTTTTGACACTTCCAATGTCGAGAATTTTTAGGCTTTTGTGTTCAATTTCGGTATCAATAAATGCAATCGAGTTCATAGTCAGTTTACGAGGCTTCTGTTCACTGCTTTTATGCGATTGAAAAAAGTCAAATATACAAATTAATTTCAGTAGACCAATTCTGTGTGCCTCTGATTTTCCGGCGGGAATGTCGTTTTCTGGCGGAAATAACCCCTGCAGGTAGCGGAAGTAGAAAAAGGCTCTCTCCAACCATCCGAAAGTACTACAGGAAAAATAACTTACCCGGGGTTCGCATTTCCCGTTTTGCCTCAGCTTTACAACCCATGTTAAACGGGGTTGATTTTTTTTCTCATTATATAACTCAGGTAGAGCAATTCCCCTTTCCCGAACTGCTTGTAGACGATTGAATTTTTAACTCCGGCAAACTCGCGGAACTGTTTCATAAAGGGTTTTGGAACCTTCTGTAATATCGTCTTCATCCGGCGGTCGTGATCCTCATCCAGCGCTTTGATGACGTTTGGCGTAATATCTCTTTTCTTAAGTACTTCCAGCCCTGAAGCGGAAATTAGTCTTTCCAGTCCTTCAATTTCGTGAGGCTTTCTGAAGTCTGTGAAAAGAAAATAACCTCCGGATCGGAGTACTTTTATTACCTGAGCAAAAAAACTGCGCATGGAATAATAACAATGCGAGGATTCCACATTGATGACGACATCAAAACTTTCTGCGCTGAAGGGCATGTTTTCGGCATCACCCTGAATAAAAACAAGGCCGCTTGTACGAAAATTTTTATTACATAATCTTACAAAGGCACCGGAAAAATCAAGCCCCACCAGTTTCTCCGGTTTAAAATATTTCTTGATCATTGAGGCCCCTCCACCTCTGCCGCTACCTACTTCAAGAATCTGCTTGTTCTCCATTTCGATTTCAGTCGCTAAATGGGTATACAACTGATAGGAAAGACGATTCCCTTCATCCATTTTGTCGGGAAAGACCGGGTTTTTACTGTCCGCTAAATCGGAATATCCATAATTTATATATGTCCATTCCTTATGTTTTAAAACGTATCCCATCGCCTGATACATCCATTTGCGGCTGATTTTGCGAAACCCAGGTATCCAGGCACATAACTTAATATATATATAAACATTGTTGTCCGGTAAACCGGAATATTTATAATTTTCTGTTTCTAACTCTCAGTTAATCAGTATTTGTATTTTTCATTTTCAAAAGTAAGCCCCCTC
>RZYD01000110.1 GCA_009930445.1 Bacteroidia bacterium
TGTTGCGATGGTTATGGTGGTGTTTTTCAAGGGGTTGCGGTTGACGGAAATTTTTCCACCCTTTAAAAGTATTTAAACCCTTTTAAAGGGTAACCCGGTTATAACAACATTCAATGGGGGGCAATAGATTAACGGTCGGCATAATTTAAAGGGTAACCCGGTTATAACAACATGCAATGGGGGGCAATAGATTAACGGTCGGCATAATTTAAAGGGTAACAAGGTTATAACAACATTCCAATCCCCCGAATACCTTCATGCATTCTTTACAAGTAGTTAAACCCTTTTATGGTGTATTTCGTTCAGTAATAAAAATTGAAGCTGTAATTCCTGCTTTCACATATTCTGGCATACGTGTTTGCTGGTAAGTAAGTATTCTCATCAAATCATGCGGTCACGCGGCTCTTGGATCATTATCGCATAGATCATCGTATTTTTTATCCTGTTCTATGTTTATATTGCATTGGATGCCAGTAGTATATGAAGCGTGTGGTATCTAAGCTGACATTATATTTCGCATAATCATACGCTCCGAAACCGAACTTGTCGCAACATCGTAGCCCTCCTTATTGATCTTGGTCTCTCTTTTCTGTTTCTCCAGCCAACTCCATCACACCTCGTAGATATGCAATTCTTGCGTTGCACAATGTCTTTAACGCTTTTGCAAACGCTTCTTGATCCTTTGGTGTTTTACCCCGGTTTATGTGCAGGTGAAGTTGGTAGGTTGTCATGAATTTCTTCCGCCCCCCTTGAGTACTTGGGGCGCTCGAAAACTGGTTTCGCTTAACTTCTTGTTGATTACTGACGGCTGGTACATCGAAACGGGGATGCTGCATAGTGTCTATTCGAACATGTGTTTTATCACTTTTGCAATCAGCAACCAGACGCTGGTGTCGCGATCCATCAATTGTTGAATGAAAAGGATAATAATAACGGTGATTTGCACGTAAGGAGCGCTGAATTATTGTGCGGATGCGCTCAACGAGAGAAGAAGGTTTCGGGATATAAGATAAGTAGTTTCTTACGATTTTATTTATCATTAAATTATCGAAGTAAGTCGGATAATTGTGATAAATTTTCTTAGAAATGCCCTTCGAAAACAAAAAGCAAAAACAGTTAAAAATCCCCAAGACCTGAAGATATGAAGGGTTAATAATCCACTATGAAAAAATTTTTGCGGTAATTCTTCATTCCCAACGGGTAGGGTTTTGCCTAGGCGGCGGGCAATAAAAACAAAGTAAGGAGTACTGAAATTTTTTATCTTTACACCGTATATTGGCAGTTAATAATTCATATATAATTCGTAATATCAATTATTATAATCTGATAGCGTTTAAATTTGAAACCATTTTATTCATCCGATCATCCCCATGAAAAACAAAATTAAAGAATTGGAAATCGATAAGATTACAGAAATACTTGCCGATTGCGACCACCGGATTTCTTTTGAAAAAACCAATACTGTTCCCGATGAAACAAAGCTCCTCGATGCATTTAAGGAGTACATTGATTATGACGGAATAAATGAAAAGTCGGTTCTCGGTATTGATATTTATCAATATAGTGCTTATCCGGAGTTCCAGCAAACGCTGATACCTTTCCTGTTCAAGCTAATTTTTGATCTTACAAAAGCGCAATGTCAAAGAAACCATCCCTATATTTTCCAAAAAATTTCAAGCGCAGATTTTAATAACCATTTCATCAGTACGGGTGATGGTGGCTTTCTTCTTTTTGACACCCCATTGCATTCGTTGGTTTTTGCAATGAACTTTGCGCTTGTCGTCCGTGTATTTAATGCTTATCACCTTCATCCGCGGTTACGGAAAATTATTGGTGGAATAAGCTTCAGATATGCTATAACGTATGATAAAATTTACCATTTTGATGGGAATTTCTATGGAAGAGCAATAATAAATAATGCCCGTATTTTACAAAAGGACAACCTTAATCGTTGCTTAATTGACCAAAATGTTCATCGTTGGTTTACCTTGAACGTGGAAGGGCTCGAAAATATGCAATTAATAACAATTAACGACATTTCGAATATCGACTTTTTTAATAACAATTACGATAGATCAATTCTTGTAGAAAAAAAGGATGAAATGTTTAATGAACGAACCCGTGATTATGGGGTTTTAAATAGTGATATTCTGAAAATTGGAACTATCGCATCCAAAGAAACAAAATTAAATATTTATAACTTGCACATGCAGGTGGCCATGCGTTTGTACGATGATGATCATCCTGAAAATCATAAACTTTTTACCATCAGCTTAGGGAATTTGAATACGGCAGGGATATAATTATACAAATAAAAGAAGGCTTATGGCCATTACTGCCATTCCTGCAACGACACCATAAATAGAAAGGTGGTGTTCGCCATATTCCTCGGCTGCGGGGAGAAGCTCATCCAGACTTATAAAAACCATAATTCCGGCAACACCAGCCATGATGCCCCCAAAAACAAGAGGTGTCATGAAAGGCATAAGAATAAGATAGCCGATCATTGCTCCCAAGGGTTCCGATAATCCACTCAAAAATGAAAGCCAAAAGGCCTTCTTCCGGTTTCCCGTTGCAAAATAAAAGGGTACCGCTACAGCAATCCCTTCCGGAATATTATGAATTGCTATGGCTAGGGCAATGGCCATCCCAAGGCTGGGGTCAGATAATGCTGCGGTAAAGGTAGCAAGGCCTTCCGGAAAATTATGTATTACAATCGCCAAGGCAGTCATAATGCCCATTCGCTTTAACCGGTTGATTTCCAATGGATCCAACTTCTTCTCCATATCCTCAACACTGCGGATTTCGTGGGGATTTTCGTACGAGGGAACAAATTTATCAATCAATGCGATGAATAGCATCCCTCCAAAAAAGGCTAGTACGGCATACCATGAACCACTTCGCTCTCCATATCCTTCAACAAGCAAATGACGGGCTTCCATCAGAATTTCACTGAACGAAACATAAATCATTACCCCTGCCGAAAACCCCAGTGAAATGGCAAGCAACTTAGTGTTGGTGCGCCGCGCAAAAAAAGCAATCGCTCCGCCAATACCCGTCGATAAACCTGCAACAATTGTAAGCATCATTGCATATCCTACTGAGGTCGAAATAAATGAATCCATACCCATAAATGTATAGTATATATACAAATATAAACCTATTCTTTTTAATAACAATCCATAGTATATTTTTATTTAGAATCATTCTAAATTATTTCGATACGTAACAAGTTAAGTTCTGTAATGCAGAAGTTTTATATACCTTTGCATTTAGTTAAACATTTAAAACTTATCTACTATGGCTTACGTAATTACTGATGATTGTACTGCTTGTGGTACATGTATCGACGAATGTCCGGTTGAGGCTATCTCTGAAGGTGATATTTATAAAATTGATCCAGATATATGTACCGACTGTGGTTCATGCGCAGAAGTATGTCCCGTGGAAGCGATTCACCCGGAGTAACGATTGATCTTTATTTTTTTTAGGTCCGCTATTTACAGCGGACTTTTTTTGTTTTGATAGACCTACATTTGAGAAACCCTTTATCTTTGCAGCAAATTTTTACGATGAAAATTACCAAACGGTGTAGCGAAACGCAGGCTCAAATGTATGCATGGGATGCCGCAGGATTTACCATCGGTTTTATTCCGACAATGGGAGCACTTCACCCGGGACATCTTTCTCTGATTGAGAAGGCACGGCAGGAATGCGATAGGGTCGTATGCTCCATTTTTGTTAATCCTATTCAGTTTAACAATTCTACCGACCTGGAGAATTATCCAAAAACCATCCCCGCCGACCTTACTCTTTTAGAGCAAACGGGTTGTGATTTGGCCTTTCTTCCCGAAAATGAAGAGATTTATCCCGAACCTCCTAAAGAATCCTACACTTTTGGGGGCCTGGAAAATTTGTTGGAAGGTGCTTTCCGGCCCGGACATTTTCACGGTGTTGCCGTAGTCGTGAAAAGGTTATTCGATATCGTCTTGCCCCAAAAAGCTTACTTTGGCGAAAAGGATTATCAACAACTTCTTATTATTCAACAATTGGTAGAACAACTACGTCTACCGGTTGAAATTATCCCATGTCCTGTGGTCAGAGAATCCGATGGACTGGCCATGAGTAGCCGAAATATGCGGCTTTCCAGCGACGACCGTCAAAAAGCTCCTTTTCTTTATAAAACCATGCAAAAGGCGGTGCAAATGGCAAAAAACCATACACCGGAAGAAATTGAACACTGGGGCGAACAACAGTTTGCAGAAAATCCTGCCTTTACTCTCGAGTACTTTCGTATTACCGACAACCATCACCTCCAGCCGCTTGACGCCGGTCAACTCTTTCACGATGCGCGACTGCTGGTTGCCGCATGGCTTGGAGGAGTAAGATTAATCGATAATGTAAAAATTAATTTCTAACTTTGTTTATTATGAAAATAGAAGTTTTAAAATCAAAAATACATAGGGCAACCGTTACTGAAGCAAATCTGGAGTACGTTGGTAGTATAACTATCGACGAAGATTTAATGGATGCAGTGGGTCTTCTTGAATTCGAAAAAGTTCACATTTATAATATTACCAATGGAGAACGGTTGGAAACCTATGTAATAAAAGGAGAACGCGGAAGTGGAGTAATTTGTATCAACGGAGCCGCAGCACGTAAAGCACATCAGGGTGACCTGGTTATCATTGTGTCCTACGCGAGTATGCCTGTTGAAGAGGCAAAGAATCATATTCCCCGTATAATTATCACTGATGCGCATAACGGAATCGTCAAATAATCAAACAACAAAAAAGCAACAAGTCCTCAGGCTTCTCTTTTTTCTTGCGCTGGGCTTCTTTTTTATTTGGTTGTTTCTACGTACCCTGACCTCAGAAGAGAAGCATGAAATAGGGCTGCATCTCAGAAATGCAAATTACAGCTGGATTTTACTTTCTGTGGTTTTTGGATTGATAAGCAATGTCAGCCGTGCTGCCCGGTGGCGGCTTCTTTTGCAACCTATGGGTTTTAATCCCCGCTATTCAAACATGTTTCTTTCTGTTCTCATCGCTTATTTTGCCAATCTGGCCCTGCCGCGCCTTGGTGAGGTAAGTCGGTGCCTCCCTCTGACCCGCTATGAAAAAATCCCTTTTGAAAAATCTTTCGGGACCGTTGTTGCGGAAAGAGCCTTTGATATGATTATTATGATACTCCTGTTTGTGATTAATATACTGGTTCAATTTTCCCGGCTTTGGGGCTATCTGCAAACAAAGGTATTGCTCCCTTTGCAGGAAAAACTGGTTTCCTTCGGTTCACGTACGCATCTTATTTTTTTTGGTATTTTTCTGCTAGCAGTATTGGCCTTGTTGATTTTTATCATGAAGAATAAAAATATCCGGTTTATTTCGAAAATCAGAAAAACTATTTCCGGTTTTGCCGACGGATTAAAATCTATTATATACATAAAAAAACCTTTTGCCTTTATTCTTCATACCCTGAATATTTGGTTTATGTATTTGTTGATGACCCTTGTCGTTTTTCAGTGCCTTCCTGAAACAGCACAATTAGGCATTAGCGGGGCCTTTAGTGTATTGATGTTCGGCTCAATCGGAATTATTCTGGTACAGGGAGGTATAGGGATTTATCCGGCAATTGTAGCGGAAAGCCTTACCTTATATGGTATATTTCGTACAACAGGCTATGCAATGGGATGGCTGTTATGGAGCGGCCAAACTGCAATGATTATTCTTGCCGGGCTTATCGCAATGATTTTATTCCCCTTGATAAACCGTAAAAAAAATGAAAAACATAACCCGCTCAACGCGTAAAATTTTTTCACAGAAAACCCTTGCGATTATTCTGAAGGAATGGCGCCGGACGCATGAAAAAATTGTTTTTACCAATGGATGCTTCGATATTTTGCATCCCGGCCATATCGAGTATCTTACTAAAGCCAGTGATCTGGGAACAAAATTAATAATCGGCCTCAATTCCGACACGAGTATCAAGCGGCTTAAAGGGGAAAAACGTCCGGTGATCAGTGAGAAATATCGTGCCTTGATGCTGGCTTCGTATTATTTTGTGGATGGGGTGGTTATTTTTGAAGAAGACACGCCTTGGAATCTGATTGCAACGATAAAGCCCAATGTGTTGGTTAAGGGCGCCGATTATAAGGTGGAAGAGATTGTCGGGTACGACGTTGTAATTGCCAGTGGCGGGATCGTTGAAACCATAAAACTGGTGGAAGGATTTAGCACTTCGGCACTTATCGAAAAAATCAAACAACTATAATAACCTTATCAGGAGGTTATTATAGTTATTGCGCCGGCAATTATTTTGAGGCCGGAAGGCACATTTTTGGTTTTTTATTCTCACTTTGGATAATTGGGCCGGGAAATGTGACATACCCTTCCAGAATTGGGGGATATTCATGTATTTATTCTTCAATATAGCCTTCCCGGTGAAGTAAACTCCATCCGGAGGCCCAATTGTATTGGTTAAAGGCTCCCCGGTAGGATACGGCATCAAACCAGCTGTCGGACGATACAAACACCGGTTCTGACGCCGTAGGAAAAACCAAATAGCTGGAATTCAGTATATTAATTCCCTGATTGATGATTCCATTATTCTTCCGGATGATTCCGGATACCAGCGAATCAGTTATTTCCGACCCGGGGTTATCGCCAATCACTGCCACAACCGATGCCATGGTATTTTCAGCTACTTCCCAAAATGAATTATGGGACAGCGATAAATTATTATCAAACCACTGATCAATACTTCCGGGTATTCCTTCGTAATTCGAAAATGAGATTCCCTGTTGTTGCTGCACAAAAATTGAGTTATGAATCATTCCGGCGCTATTGGTGGAAAACAAAATCATTTGGCCTTTGGCGTTTATACCTTTTCCGATGGCAGTTAAATTATGGATTATTGGCTGGGTAAAGGGTTGTGCCATAAGATGGCTGTTGCTTCCGTCAATTTCCAGGATACAATTCCCCCTTTCACTATGTTGAATTGCCAGCCAGAATTGTCCTTTTCCATGGTAGCCCATATCCATATCAAAAGCATCATCTTCACAGAAAGCCGAAATTATGTACTTTAAATTTACCGTGCCGCCAAAAATTTCCACGCCATCATCAGCGCACGAAAAAATTTCAACATGATGGATGGATGTTTTTCTTCCAACTCCCCCTAAAGTAAGGCCGTTAATTTCATTTTGGAGATCGATACTGGTTCCTCCGTGACGGATGCTGACATATTCAAAAATACCACTGTTATCGTCGGGGTCATCGCCGCCAAAAATACCCCGGGGTTCGGAAATAGGAATACCTTCCACTGCAGCTTCGCGGCCGGATGCATTAAGAGGCGCATTACCAAGAATAATCACCCCGCCCCACAATCCAATGGCATCGACCGGAATACTGCCGGAAAGATCGTCGCCTTCAACGGAGAATATTATGGGGGCTTCGGGCGTTCCCTGTGCAATAATTTTTCCTCCCCGTGCTACGATCAGGGCACTGGCTTCCGATCCCTGACCAATACGTCCAAGAATTACAGTTCCAGGCTCAATGGTTAGGGTCTGCCCATCATTTACAAACAC
>RZYD01000111.1 GCA_009930445.1 Bacteroidia bacterium
ATAAGATAAACCCAGATGCCGTAACTTATCGTGCGCTTTTTCTTCATTCCTGTAATGGCTGCCGTCAGCAGCGCCAGGTGGATAATGCCCGAGAGTACCGACTGCCATGCGAATACCGAAAGTAGGGGAAGGGTATCATATCCATAATAAAACGACAATTGCATCGGGAATAGGATTTGTTTTAGATAGAACAGGAGGATCCCTGCCGCAGTTCCTAGTTTAATGGAAAAATCAGTTTCAAAAAATAAAGGGTTTTCATAAAATTCTACCGGTCGTACGTCGGCATTAAACAGTAGTTTTGGTATAAAGAAAAAAACAAGAAAGGCACATACTAATACTATCGAAACCCTGATGATGGGTTTGCGTGGCTCCAGCGTGGCATACCCGATCGTTAATGGGATGATGAACAGAAAGGGTAATGCGGTATTTTTAGCGAAAAGGGCCAGCAGAAATAGCAGGCCGGCTCCTGCTAAATGTTTTACCTGGGTGTGATCACAGTATTTTAATGCCTGATACAAGGCCAGGAATGAAAAGAGCAGCATGAAGATTTCATCCCGGTTTTTCAGGCTGGCGACAATTTCCGTATTCAGCGGGTGCGCTGCATATAACAGCGTGATAATGAATGGAAACAGCGGCGGGGAATGTTTGAAAATTCGGAGCAAAACTTTGAATAAGACCAGCATCGCCAGGGCAAACCAGAGCACACTCAGCAAATGGTTTATTCCGGGGTTTTCACCAAAAATACCCACTTCAATGGCATAACTGATTTTAACTAACGGACGATATCCGTAAACTAATCCCTCTTCCTCGGCATAGGGTGAGGTGAGAATCTCCCCAATGCCCCGGAAACCTTTCTGTACTTGCTCGTTTTGTTCGATCACTAAATGGTCGTCAAGCGCATACTTGTTAAAGGCAGTATTCCAGTATAGTACAAAAGGGAAAAGCAATACGATGATCCACTGCGTGCGTACATTAGTTAAAAATGAACGCGTAACCGGTGATTTAACCTGTTGTTTTCTCATAGCCCTGCAAAGGTAACAAATGCCCCTAAATTTTTTGCTATCCACGGATGCAGGAATGGGGTTATTTCCTGCAGTTTATCGCCTGACCTGTTTGGTAATTGCGACAAATTCGTTAACTGAAAGTTGTTCGGCACGCCGGGTGAGCCAATGCGCCAAATCGGGTGTAGGTATAAAACAAAAGTCATGAAGGGCGTTTTTTAGGGTTTTTCTTCGCTGGTTAAACCCGGCTTTAACAATCTTAAAAAACAACGCTTCATCGCAATCCAGCGAATAATCGGCTTTTCGCTGCAATCGTAGTACGCCTGATTTTACTTTTGGCGGAGGGTTGAAAACTTGCGGTGGTACGGTAAATAAATAATCAATGGTATAAAAGGCCTGGCATAATACGCTTAGAATACCGTATTGCTTCGACCCGGGGCCGGTAGCAATTCGCTCTGCTACCTCCTTCTGAAACATTCCGGTTATCTCCGGAATCCGATGCCTCAATCCAAGCACCCGGAAAAGAATCTGACTGCTGATGTTGTAGGGGAAGTTTCCTATAATTCGGAATTCATTTTCAAAATGGTTTTCCGGATTCCAGTGCAAAAAGTCGGCTTCGTGTACCACTAATTCGGGGAAAGCCTGATGAAGATACGCCACCGACTCGCTGTCGATTTCGATTACTTGAAACGGAAAGGGCATCAGCACCAGAAATGCGGTAAGAACTCCTGTTCCCGGCCCGATCTCCAGCACGGGAAGGTTGCTGTCTGAAAGGGACTTAACGATTTTTTCCGCGATGTTTTTATCGGTGAGAAAGTGTTGCCCCAGATGTTTTTTTGCGCGTACCATTACTTCTTTATTTCCGGCAACGGGATGGTGCTGTTTTCTTTTTGTGCGTCGATGGCCGAACGGTAGTTTTCTCTCACCTCTACGGCAAAAATACTTCCCGGATATTCAAATAGAATTTTTTCATACAATGCATTCACTTTTTCCTGCGCTTGTGGTAATTTCTGCAGTGTAATCTGTCTCATAAGGGCATCATCGGCCAGAATGCTTTTAGGGAAACTGGTGTATACCTGTTGATAAAGACTGTCAGCCCGTGCAAAATCACCGGTTTTTTCATAAATCTCAGCCTGCTTGTAGAGGTTGTCATCGGCAATGGAATGTGTGCGGTTGTTTTGAGCCAGGGAATCCAACAAATGAAGTGCCGCATCATATTGTCTGCGGAAGGCCAGCAATTCAGCCCGGGAGAAAACTTTTAGCGCAGGTGACAACGAATCATTGTCTTTATTGTCTTTGATAAACAGATACAAATTCATGGCGTCGTTGGCAATCAGTTTCGATGTTGCGCCTTTCAGAATGTCCAGTTGTGCTTCAGCCCATCCGTATTCACCTATATAATACGATAGCTTTGCATTCCTGAATTTTGCCTCATGGCCTATGGGTTCGTTTTTGTTTGATTTTTCAACCTGCGAAAGTAGTAATGTTGCTTCCCACGGATCGCCAATGAAAAGAAACAGGTCGGCAAGGTCGAGTTTAACTTCTTGTTTCTCAGCGGGTTTAATGAGTCGTTCGGTGAGTGCTTTTTCAAGAAGTTCTCTGGCCTGATTTGATTTTCCGCGATAAAAGGCGTAGAGATGCGACAGATCCCTGACGTTCTGCAGGGATAACGAAGAAATTCCAAGTTCATCGATGGCTTCCCGGAGCGATAGTTCTATTTGTAATGCCTGTTCATCCTTTGGGCCGGGAGCCGCTCGAAAACGCTCGAAAAGGGCATGGTTGTATCCTGCCAGGCTCGCTGCATAGATCGGGTCGTCGGGATAATGTTTGCGAATATAGGAAAATGCTTCCATGGCCACTGTGAATTCTTTGCCTGCCAGACAGAATGTGCCTACATTGAACACCATGTTTCCATTGCTGTCGAACCTTTTATCCAGCGCAATGGCCTGACGTAATGCGGTGGAATAATCTTTCTCCTGCAACGAAAACCACAACAGAAAGTCAGAAAAAAAGCGTTCGTCAGGTTGCGACTGTACTTTTCGTAGCAAGGCAATGCGTAGCGCCTCATGGATTTCTCCTTCGCGGTCAAGCCCTAAATAATATTGAAGGCGGTTCTGAACAAAACTTGTTTTTGATGGGTCGTTTGCGGCAAGGCTCAGGTAGGCCTCGGCCATCTGGTCGTATTGTTGGGTGGTGTAGTAAAGCGATGCCAGTTCGTTTTCAAAATTGTCAGTGCCCTGCATCAGTGCAATGCCACGTTGAAAAGTTTCCAGTGCCAGATCGGTTTCTCTTTTCCCGATAAAGGCATTGGCAAGATTGACAATATCCTGGCGCCTGGCTGGTAATGATTCAATGGCTTCTCTGTATATTTTATGTCCTTTCTGCACCTCGCCGAGGGTTACATATAAATAGCCCAGATCTATGGCGTACCGGTGGTTTTGGGGGTTTGCACGGCGTTGACGTTTGGCCAGCTTTTCGGCTTCCTTAAATTCTTTTATTCCAATCAGGCTATATAAGTAATAGGTATAATGGGTGTGATTGGCATCGTTTTCGTACAGCGAACGAAAAACTGCTGCCGATTTTTCATAGTCCTGATCACGGTAATACTGCAATCCGAGCTGCAGATTGTTTGCTTTCGCTGAAGGGGCATTTGGGTCGTATGGCGCGTAAATCTGTGTGCCGGTAATGGTTTTGTTCTCCTCCTGGGCCACCAACGGCTGCCTGCTGCTGAGGGTGAGCAAAACCCCAATTAGCCAAAGTATCCGGTAGCGACCGCATCGTGTCATGTCAGTAGTTCAAATCCGGTATAAGGGATAAGCGCTTCGGGAATTTTTATTCCCTGTGGGGTTTGATTATTTTCGAGGAGGGCGGCGACAATCCTTGGAAGAGCCAGCGCACTGCCATTCAATGTGTGCGCCAGCCGGGTTTTTCCATCACCCTCCCTAAAACGAAGTTTCATCCGGTTGGCTTGAAATGCCTCGAAATTACTTACGCTGGATACTTCCAGCCATCGTTTTTGGGCGGCAGAGTAAACTTCAAAATCGTAGGTCATGGCACTGGTGAAACTTAGGTCGCCCCCACAGAGTTTTACAATCCGGAAGGGCAGTTTCAGCGCACGAACCAGCGAGGCCACATACGCTTTCATCTCTTCCAGTGCCTGATACGATTCTTCCGGATGCCGGATCTGGACAATTTCCACTTTATCGAACTGGTGCAACCGGTTGAGCCCACGTACTTCCTTGCCGTACGATCCGGCTTCACGACGGAAACAGTTCGAATACGCGACATTTTTTATCGGGAGGTCTTCCAGGTTCAGAATAACATCCCTGTAGATGTTTGTAATGGGTACTTCGGCCGTTGGAATAAGGAAAAGGTTATCCAGACCGGCCAGATACATCTGGCCTTCCTTGTCGGGAAGTTGTCCGGTACCGTAACCCGAAGCTTCGTTGATCAGGAGGGGGGGTTGGTATTCGAGGTATCCTGCCGCAATGGCTTTGTCGAGAAAGAAATTAATCAGCGCCCGCTGCAAGCGGGCTCCCTTGCCCCGGTAAAAGGGGAATCCGGCACCAGTAACTTTGGCTCCCAGATCAAAATCGATAATTTCATATTTTGTGGCCAGCTCCCAGTGGGGAAGTGCGTCGTCGGGGAGTTCAGGAAACTGGCCCTCTTCATGGATTTTTAGATTATCCTGGTCGCTTTTTCCTGCTGGCACAGAAGGGTGGGGAATATTGGGCAGTTCAATCAGCAGGCGGTCGAGCTGTTCGGTAACCTGCTGTAATTCTTCCTCCAGGCTTTTGCCCGCTTGTTTCAACCCTGCACTCGCTTCTTTACGGTTAGCGGCCTCCTCCGTTTTTCCGCTCTTGAAAAGTATCCCAATCTCTTTGGCCAGCTTGTTGGCTTCGGCCAGCGTTTCATCCAGCTTCCGCTTTAACACTTTCCGTTGGTTGTCAAGCGCGATAATCTGATCGACAGAAAGGGTGGCTTCTACATTTTTTATCTTTAAGGCATCGATTACCGCCTGCCTGTTTTCTCTGAGAATAGGAATTTGTAACATACAACCGTCAGTTTTTTGGGGCAAAGATAAGGAAACAATAAATAAAAACTCCTGCACCGGGAGGAACAGGAGGATGAAATATTTCGCAGGATGAAACCGGCAAATGACGGGATCTAATTCTCCAGCGGCTTAACAGAAACAAACGATTTGTCGTCGCGTTTCCTGTTGAATTCCACCGTTCCGTCACAAAGCGCAAATAGCGTATGATCTTTGCCCATTCCTACATTTTCGCCCGGGAAGTGTTTTGTCCCTCGTTGACGAATAATAATATTACCTGATTTAGCGATTTGACCGCCATATATTTTTACACCCAGGCGTTTGCTTTCCGATTCACGGCCGTTGTTACTACTACCGGCACCTTTTTTATGAGCCATACTATTGTTTTTTTTGGATTAACAATGGGGTTATGCTACCACAATTTCTTCAATGGCAATTTTCGTCAGATAATCTCTGTGTCCATTCATCTTTTGGTATCCCTTTCTTCTTTTCTTCTTGAAAACAAGTACTTTATCGCCTTTTAAATGTGCGATAATTTTTGCAGAAACCGAAGCACCTTCCACAACCGGGGTGCCTACTTTAATACTGCCTTCGTGATCCAGAAGCAGCACCTTATCAAATTGAATGTTTCCACCTTCTTCACCTTCTAACCGATGCACAAAGATTTGCTGGCCTTTTTCGACCTTAAACTGCTGTCCGGCGATATCTACAATTGCGTACATCTTTAATTTCTGTTTAATGTTTGCCAAAATTGGAGTGCAAAATTAGTAAAAAAAATTAATCTGCAAATTAATCTTCCGAATTAATTCTGATTTGACCGGAAAAAAATCGAAAACGCAGCCGATTTTTTATTGAACCGAATTTCATACCCGTGTTGTCCGTTTTTTTAATTTTTATAAAAATTCTTAAAATTTTTTTTTTGAAAATTCAGTATTTAGAATACCTTTGTATGCGTCAACGGTAGTTGTTTACAGAAATTCCGGGCTTAGCCATCTGATTTATAGAGGCTAAAACAGGGGAAAAGAGAAATAATTTTAAAGCCTGTGAATAAACTGTTAATAACTAATTATTTGGCACGCTTAGCTTATGTTATTGATTATCAGTATTTTGCGTTTATTTGAATAGCAGCAGCTGCATATAGGGTGGTTTTTTACCTCTTTAGCGTTGCAGTATTATGATAATTTTTATATTTGTAGGGATAATCTTTGTCTAGCTTAAACAAACGATAATCAACTAGTTTTATTAACAAAAATTCTAAACCATGAAAAACTTTACGCGATTTGTTGTTCTGATGTTTGCAATCTTGCTGACATCAGGCATCGCCATGGCTCAAAACTTCGTTGAAGTAGGAACTGGTACCTCCACAACTAACCGTATTCCATTCTATGGTAATTACGATTATAACTGGACATCAGAAATCCTTGAGCAAGGTGCTATCGGGTTGGAAAACCCGGTGCTTATTACGGGGATTGCTTATAATGTGAGCAATTCTCCATCAAATTATGCCCGCTATTCGCAAAAAATTTATTTAAATCATACCACGTTAGCGCAATGGCCCAATGCTAACTACGAAGATCCGTTGAATAACGGGTATGATTTGGTTTGGGAAGGCGATGTGGTATGGAACGGTTCCGGATGGCATACTATTATGTTCGATCAACCCTTCCTTTACAATGCCAGCCAGAACCTGTCGGTACATTATGAAGACTGGAACGGGAGTTATGGCTCCGGCTATCCGTATTTTTATTATACCTCAACTAGCTTACATGGGAAATATAAATACCAGGATAACACTTTCCCAACCACCAGTGGGTATACTTCAAGCTATATGACTAACGTGCGCCTGTATTATGAAGAGCTCCAGCCAGGCTACCTTAGTGGTACGGTAACTGACGGACTCACCGGGCTTCCGGTTAACGGGGCAAAGGTTTCACTGGGTGATACCTATATTTATACTATGCCCGACGGTACGTACGATTTTGGTGAAGTTCAGTATGGCAACCACCTGGTAACCGTAGAAAAAGCAGGGTATGCTACCGCAGCGCAGAACGTATTTATCAACTCAGGGGCAACGGTTACTGCCGATTTTATTATTACTGAAGCTACACCGGCTCCTGTGGGGGTTTATGCTGAAGTGTTGCCTACCGATGTAGTTGACATCTCGTGGGGCGCTCCCGGAACTTCCTATGAGATTATCTACGATGATGGCAGCGCCGAAAACTACGCCGTATGGGCGCAGGGTGGAAACATGAATGCATTAAAATTCATGCCTCCCGGATATCCCTGTGAAATTGTTTCCGGCTCTGTATATGTAGGCGATGGTACCTACCCACAAGGGAATGATATCCTCCAGCCTTTCTTTATGGCAATCTATGACGACAACGGCCAAAATGGCCTTCCCGGTACAGAACTCGTCCGTATCGAAGTGGAACCCGTTGGATTTGGTTGGGTCGCCTTTGATTTTGGCGACGATGCACAGACCATTAACGACGGTGAGTTCTACCTGGCCATGATTCAGGG
>RZYD01000607.1 GCA_009930445.1 Bacteroidia bacterium
TTTCCTGACTTGTCCCTTTTAGTGCGGTGGAAATAATTTTTGTATTATCTCTCTCATTTTAAATGTCGGTTCAGCTTTCACGATTGCCACCTTGTTTGTAATTTGATTCAAGAGTTGTCCGTCGACTATCTTCTTCGATTCATCTATAAACCTTTTGATCGAGACACCTGTTTGCAATTCGATATGCTTTGATACAACAAGGGCTACAAAGCAAATCAGCACGTGCAGCTTTATTGGTTGTTCTTTAAAATGAAAGATTGGCCTTGTCTGAAGATCGTTTTTTGAAATTCTAAAAGCCTGCTCGATTTTATAGAGCTCGTGGTAGCGTTCTATTATGGTTTTGTTGTCTGCCACGGTTTCTTCCAGGTTGGTGTAGTATCCTTTGATGCCAAGGATCTTATTGGTTTTGTCAATCAGCTTTTCATTTAGCATGACCTTTTGGTTTTTGGTTTGAATGAACTTTAGCTTCTTGGTTTTAGAGGGTTGGTCAACGACTTTTCTCGCTTTCTCTATTTGATTGTTCATCTCGTGGAGCTCCTTTCGGTATCGAGCAGATGAATAACTGCAAATTAGGTATCCAAACTCGGTTTTCAACCTGATGCTCTTGCCATCTTCCCGGCAGATGTTCTTGTCGATGGTTTCCAGTAACTCGGCTGAGATGTTCCCCAATCGTGCTCCAACAATATAATTGATGTTGTTCTTGGTTAGCTCCCTGATATTATCCGCGCTGATCATAGCTGCATCGGCTACCACGGTGAACTCTTTCACCTGGTTTCTTTCAATGAATCCCTTGACCACGGGGATTATGGTGTGGCCTTCAAAAGTATTGCCACTGAAGATCTCGTACGCGATGGGAAAACCTTCCCTGGTGACCATTAAAGCTACCAATATCTGTGGTTGCTGGGACTTGTTGTCCTTGGAGAATCCATTCTTTCGCAACTCGTCTTCTCCGAAAGTCTCGAAGTAAAGTGTCGTGACATCGTAAAAAAGCAATTCGTAATTGAATGAATAGCACTTTTTGGCAAAGCTCATGACCACCCTCTCTACCTCATCCTTGAACTCGATCCATCCGGGAGCCATCTTGTAGTACGTTTTGCGAGTATGATGTATCCCAAAATACCGCTCCATCAGTTCTAAAGAACGAAGCTTTGATGCCGGTTCAAATATCCTTATTGTAACGAGATCTTTCAATAAAGAGGGAAGGTCGCCCAGCCCAATTTTTTCCTGGAGGATAGTTATTTGGTTGTGGAAAAAGCTGTACTTTACACCCAAGAAAGTACAATGATTCAGATGTAATAACTTGTTCGGGTTCTCATCAGGGAAGATAGAAAGTTGCGCCGAATAGTCTTTTATCCATTCTTCAGCCAACAACACTAAATCATCAAGGTCTTCTCGAGTATGGGCTGAACCAACATGCCGCATGATGGTCCTTTTATTGTTGTAATACCGCACTACCTGAACAGCTTTCGCATTTGAAGCTGTTTTCACGACTCTAATTTTCATGCTAAAAACACCTTTAGTGCGGTAAATTTAGCAAAATAAAATAAATA
>RZYD01000608.1 GCA_009930445.1 Bacteroidia bacterium
AATAAAAGTAAATTTTATACTGAAATAAACTGGATTACCGCGAAGGGAACCGCAAAAACGATCAACAATAGCTTAATAAAATAAGACAATGAAATACGGGTATCTATTTATCGCATTGGCATTGGTTTTTACCGGATGCAATAAAAAAGCAACACAATTTACTGACTATGTAAATCCGTTCATCGGTACCGGTGGCCACGGGCACACCTATCCGGGAGCAGCCGTGCCTTTCGGAATGGTGCAACTGAGTCCGGATACCCGTTTAACGGGTTGGGATGGCTGTTCGGCCTATCATTATTCCGACGAAATCATATACGGATTCAGCCACACCCACCTGAGCGGAACCGGATGCTCCGATTACGGCGACATCCTTTTGATGCCGGTCACCGGAACCCCGGTAAGCCACAACGGTGCAGAATCCGGGCCGGATCATGGATACGCATCCAGGTTTTCCCATCGTTCAGAACATGCATCGCCCGGCTATTATCAGGTAAAACTCAGCGACTATTCCATCGCGGTCAGGCTAACCGCCACGGAAAGAGTGGGTGTACACAGCTATACCTACCCCAAAAACAGCCTTGCATCCGTAATCATTGATCTGCAACACCGCGACAAAGTAATTGAAGCCAGGCTGGAAAAGAGCGGAATAAATGAACTTTCCGGATTCCGGCGTTCGAGTGCCTGGGCAAACGACCAGCACCTCTATTTCGTAATCCGGTTTTCACAACCTATTGACAAGGCAGGCCTGTGGGTCAACGACAGCCTCAGCACCCTATTGATAGCCACCGGAGAAAATATTAAAGGTTTTGTGCAGTTCGAAAAACCTGAAAACAAAACCATTATGGTGAAAGTAGGACTATCGCCCGTTAGTATTGAAGGCGCCAGGAAAAACCTCGAAGCGGAAGTCCCCGGATGGGATTTTCAGGCCATTAGCGACGAAGCAGCGAAGAAATGGAATCAAAGGCTTTCAAAAATAAAAATCAAAGGCGGAACAAAAACCGAAAAAACCAATTTCTATACTGCGTTATACCACAGCTTTCTGAATCCCAATTTATTTATGGATGTGGATGGCAGGTTCAGAGGCACCGACCTAAAAATCCATCAGGCCCAACAGTATGAATACCATACCGTTTTTTCTTTATGGGATACCTACAGAGCCACACATCCCCTGTTTACCCTTCTGGAAACAGAAAAAACCAACGCCTTTATCCATACTTTCCTGGATATGTACCGTTATGGTGGCAAACTTCCGGTTTGGGAACTGGCGGGAAATTATACCGGGTGTATGATCGGCTATCACGCCATTCCGGTAATTGTGGATGCATGGAGAAAAGGAATCCGGGATTTTGATGAAAACCTGGCCATGCAGGCCATGGTGCATAGTGCCACACTCCCCCATCTTGGCCTTCCGGAATACCAGAAATACGGATACATCCCTTCAGGCCTGGAGCATGAATCGGTATCAAAAACCCTGGAATATGCTTATGACGACTGGTGTATTGCCATGATGGCAAACGATATGGAGCTTCCGGAATTATACAAAA
>RZYD01000112.1 GCA_009930445.1 Bacteroidia bacterium
TGGCTTTGGATTTTGTTGGGGGTTGCCCTCTGCTTTTTCGTAGCCCTGCTGTCAGGTATTATTCCCGCCGGACGTGCTGCTCGCGTGAACCCGATCGAATCATTGCGTTACGAATGAGTGCTAAAAATTATTGGCTGAATTGAATACCTGACGGCCGATTAACCGATAGTGGTAATCCCCCGGATTTTTGTAATAGATCCTGACCGTGTAGAGGTTCTGAACATCGGCAAAAGAACCGTCGATGAATGTTGCATCCGCCGGAAGATTTCCTAGCTCCACCGCCGCCCAGGTGTAGTTATAATAACCCTGTTTAAAAAATAAATCCACCAGATATCCGCCGCGGCGTGGACTATAAATGGCTTTGTTTTGCTCCAGATACTGCCAGTTGCAAAACGATCCCGTTACATACAGGCTCGCTCCGGCAATGGGCTTGTCGTAAGGTAAATACAGCTGGATATTCATGTATTCCGATTCCATATCCGAATCCCTGGCGTCTTCGCTTAAAATTAAATATTTACCGTTGATGTCTTCCCTGTACTGGTACGAAAGAAATCTTCCCGGCTCACGATCGTTGACCTCCACGTAATAGGTGCCTTCACTTACCGAAATTTCCGCCACTTTCTGAGGAAGATATCGCAGGCTTTTTAAATCCAGAAACCGGAACTCATTATGACCTTTGAAGATATACATGCCTTCCTGATCGAAATGCATGGTATTATTACGAATCATGTAGGGCGCCTTACCCCATATCTCGTTGTCCCAGCGGTCATGCTGCGATACAACAACCTCCATGTTCCGGTAGGGGTCTTCATAATGCTTATTCCCCAGGTTAACCTGGAAAAGGAGTTGCTGTACTTCTGGCCTGAGTGCCGGGTTCGCCGATTTCGCTACACGCCCTTCTATGTTTACTTCCTGTTCGATAACCATGAACCCGCGGGTGAAAACCGGCAACTCCGGGTCATCTTCATATACTTTTAATAAATAATTTCCACTTAAGCGAAATTTTATGCTTTCTGAAGGGAATGCAAACCAATAATGTATATAGGGCGTTAAGGTGTTGTACGAACTTTCGTAGCTTCGAATATATTCTTCCATATAATAACTGTCCAGATAGTCTTCTCGTGAAAGCCCTTCTGTTGGTTGCCACCAAGGATCACAATGGACAAATGTGTATTGGTAGTCTTTGACTCCGGCATTCAGATCATCAAACGAACATATTAACTCAATACCATCGGATACAATAATCACCGGATCACCCAGCGTGGTTCCCTTCCTGTTAAGTTGAACCGATTGAATGTCAGGGGAAAATGTCTGATCCGGACGTTTCATCTGTACCGACTCCAGGCTTTGGGCTTTAACCGCGCAGGTTATACCTATACACAACATAGCGGTGCTTACTGCGAAAATCAGGGAAAAAATGGGGGTTACGTTGCCTTTCATCTCTTTCGATCTAAAAATTATTTCTATATTTACAAAGATACAAAAAGACTGGTTTAAAAACCGGGTGTTTCATGAACATCTTGATCAATGAAGTGTTGTTATTGCATTAACAACCTTTTTTAATATATAAGAAATTAGATATTTTAATATATTTACGAAAAAATCTAAAACCAAAGAAACCACAACGCATATGTCGAGAAGCATTAAACTCAGAAAAGGTTTGGATATCCAACTTTTGGGTGTAGCTGAGAAAACGATAACTCCGTTGGAGTCGCAGCAATATGCCATAAAGCCGACGGATTTCCCGGGAGTATATCCCAAGCTCCTGGTCAAGGCCGGAGAACGGGTGATGGCAGGGACACCGCTTTTTTTTGATAAATACCGTGAGTCTATTCGGGTTACTTCGCCAGTTAGTGGTGTTGTGACTGAAATTGTCAGGGGAGCGAAGCGTGTAATACAGGAGATTCGTATTGAAGCCGATAGCGTTCAGCAATACGTGGAGTTCAAACGGATGGAGCCGGAATACTATGATCGTGAGGTTATTGTAGCGCTAATGCTTGAGTCGGGCCTTTGGCCGGCCCTTTTACAACGTCCGTATGCTATTGTGGCTGATTACGATAAAATACCCAAAGCCATTGTAATCAGTGGTTTTGATTCGGCCCCCCTCGCACCCGATTACGATATTCTGGTTCATGGGCACGGCCCTGAATTTCAGATGGGCCTGAATGTGATTGGTAAGCTTACTCCGGGTACAGTACATTTGAATCTGCGGCATGGTACACCCGCTTCCAAGGTTTTTACCAATTCAAAAAATGTACAGATCAACTATTTCGAAGGGCCCCATCCTGCCGGAACACCGGGCATTCAAATTCATCATCTTGATCCGGTGAACAAAAACGAGGTTGTATGGTATCTTTCTCCTTGTGCCGTGCTTCGTATTGGTCGCCTTTTTATGTCGGGCCATTACGATGATTCCCGTTTAGTAGCACTTACTGGCTCTGAAGTGCTGCGCACTGGTTATTATAAAGTGACTGGCGGCCTGCGCGTCGACAGGCTGTTGGCCAATAACCTGCGTGAGGGTGCAGCCCGTGTGATCAGTGGAAATGTGCTCACTGGAACCAAAATCAGCTCTGACGGATATCTGGGCTTCTATGACAATCAACTTACGGTAATTCCTGAAGGGAATCATTCGGAGTTTTTAGGGTGGATAAAACCTGGTCTGGCTAAATATTCCAGTACCCATGCTTTTCTCTCCCGGCTGTTGGCAAAGAAAAATTATCGCCTCGATACTAACATGCATGGCGGTAGGCGCTCTTTTGTGGTCACTGGGGAAATGGAAAAGGTATTTCCTATGGATATTCTCCCCTTGTATCTTATTAAGTCTGTATTAGTGAAAGATATTGATCAGATGGAAAATTTGGGAATTTACGAGGTGGGTCCGGAGGATTTTGCTTTATGTGAATTTACCAATACCTCCAAGGAAGAGTTGCAGAAAATTATCCGTGAGGGTCTGGATTTCCTGCGAAAAGAGATGAATTAAGCTGTTAAGTTAATTGATAATCTATGAAACCCGTAAAAAAACTATTTGATAGCGTCAGGCCACACTTTGAGAAAGGAGGAAAACTGTCGCGATTCTATTATACCTTCGAGGCGTTTGAATCGTTTGCCTTTGTGCCCCCGCGGGTAACGCAAACCGGAAGCCACATTCGCGATGCCATTGATATGAAACGCACTATGATTTTCGTGGTTATTGCCTTGCTGCCTGCTGCTCTGTTTGGAATGTGGAATATCGGTTACCAGCATTTTCTGGCCCTTGGTCAGGAAAGTACCCTGGTTGCAAATTTTTGGTATGGATTTTTAAAATGGTTGCCCCTCCAGGTGGTAGTTTTCGCCGTGGGAATGACCATTGAGTTTATTTTTGCCGATATTCGAAAGCACGAAGTTGCTGAAGGTTTTATCGTGAGTGCCTTTCTTATTCCGTTGATTTTACCACCGGATATTCCATTATGGATGGTGGCGCTGGCCACTGCTTTTGCCGTACTTATTGGAAAGGAGGCGTTTGGCGGCAGTGGAATGAATATTTTCAATCCGGCGCTGCTGGCACGTGTATTTTTGTTTTTCGCCTATCCGGCGCACATTTCAGGTGATAAGGTATGGATTTCCGGCCTTCCCGATGCCATGAGTGGCGCCACCCCCCTGGGCCTTGCCGCAGCAGGTGATATCTCACTGATGCCTTCCGCCATTGATCGGTTTCTGGGTTTTATCCCGGGTAGTATCGGCGAAACTTCCACCCTGGCCATTCTACTTGGAGCAGCATTTCTCCTGATTACCGGAATTGCAAGTTACCGGATTATGTTTTCTGTTTTTGCTGGTGGCTTTTTAATGGCTTTGGTGTTTAACCTTTGGGGTGCGAATGCTTATATGCAGATTCCCCCGTGGGAACAGCTGATTATGGGAGGATTTGCTTTTGGGGCCGTTTTTATGGCCACCGACCCCGTATCGGCAGCACAAACCAATACAGGAAAATGGATTTATGGCCTCCTCATTGGGATGTTTGCTGTTCTTATACGGGTGTTCAATCCTGCCTATCCTGAGGGGATCATGATGGCCATCCTGCTTATGAATGTATTTGCCCCCCTGATCGACCATTATGTGGTACAGGCCAATATCAAACGTCGGTTGAAGCGTGCAAGTGTAACTGCAAAATAATAAAACGGAAAAAATTATGTATAGTAATGGGTATATATTCAGGTTTGCAATAATCATGGTGGTTATTGTGGCCGCACTCCTGTCGGGCGCCTCCATGGTGCTGAAACCAATGCAGGAGAAAAATGTCACAACCGAGAAGATGCAGAACATCCTCGCTGCAGCCGAAGTGGTTGCCGGAAAAGAAAACACACTGGAGCTCTACAATCAGTATATCGTCCGCGAAGTAGTGCTCAACCTGGAGGGAAATGAAGTTTGTCGTTTTGAAGCGGGGAAATTGATCACCGGAGAATGCCGCGCCTTTGATATTGAACTGAAAACGCAGCTCAAAAACCTTCAGGCATGGCAGGCCGGAAACAAGCAGGCCCAGGTTATGCTGCCGTTGTATGTTTTTAATGATGGCGAAAAGACGCTCTATATCATTCCTATGCAGGGGAAAGGCCTGTGGGGACCTATTTATGGAACTATTGCCCTGGAAGAAGACCTGAATACAATCTTCGGCGCTGTGTTTAGCCATAAAGGCGAAACCCCCGGGCTTGGAGCCGAAATCGCACAAAAAGATTTTCAGGATCAGTTTAAAAATAAACAACTTTATGACGACGGTACTTTCGTATCCATTAATGTAGTCAAGGGTGGTGTTGCCAACAGCAATATTAACCCCCTGCATGGCGTCGATGCCATCTCCGGAGGTACCATTACCTCCAATGGAGTCACCGAAATGCTTAAAAGTACTTTTGAACTGTATGTCCCTTATTTTGAAAAACGCAGATTATGAGCCAAGAAGTAAAAACCAAAGAACCCTTGTTTTCACCGAAAAACCGAAAACTCCTGACAGCGCCTCTGGGAAAAAATAATCCGATAACCGTGCAGGTGCTGGGGATATGTTCCGCATTAGCGGTAACCGTAAAACTGGAACCTGCCTTTGTAATGGCTATTTCCGTCATCGCGGTATTGTCGCTAGGTAACGTTGTGATTTCCTTGCTTCGCAACCAAATTCCACCACGCATTCGTATTATTGTCCAACTGGTTGTAATTGCCTCTCTGGTTATCCTGGTCGACCAGATTCTGAAAGCATTTGCTTATGATGTCAGCAAACAGCTTTCTGTTTTTGTGGGGTTAATCATTACTAACTGTATCATAATGGGTCGTTTTGAGGCATTTGCTATGGCCAATAAACCCTGGCCTTCCTTCCTCGATGGATTGGGGAATGGCTCCGGTTACGGATTAATTCTTATTATCGTGGCGTTTTTTCGTGAATTGCTTGGCTCTGGAACTATTTGGGGTTACCCCGTTCTGGAAAAACTGGGCATCTATTCCGTGGGTTACGAAAACAACGGGCTTATGATCCTTCCTCCTATGGCTCTGATTACCGTGGGAATTATTATATGGGTTCAGCGATTCAAAAACCGTGAATTAATTGAAGACTAACAATAACTGAATAACGCTATGCAGGATCTTATAAATATTTTTGTCAAGTCGGTTTTTATTGATAATATGATCTTTGCCTATTTTTTGGGCATGTGTTCCTATCTGGCCGTCTCGAAAACCGTAAAAACTTCCGTTGGATTGGGCGTTGCAGTAATTTTTGTCCTGGGAATCACCGTTCCGGTCGATTACCTGCTCAACAAATACCTGCTTGCTCCGGGTGCTTTGCATTGGATAAGCAGCGATCTGGCTACGGTCGATCTCAGCTTTCTTAGCTTTATCCTTTTTATTGCTGTGATTGCTTCCATGGTTCAGTTAGTTGAAATGGTGATCGAGAAGTTTAGTCCTGCCCTGTATAATTCTCTGGGGATTTTCCTTCCTCTTATTGCTGTGAACTGTGCTATCCTTGGGGGTTCACTGTTTATGCAGGAACGTGAATACCAATCAATTGCCGAAGCAACCTCCTTTGGGTTGGGCTCCGGTGTGGGCTGGTTCCTGGCGATTGTCGCTATTGCTGCCATTCGGGAAAAAATTCGTTACTCAAATGTTCCGCCGGCATTGAAAGGATTAGGGATAACTTTTATTATTACCGGTTTAATGGGTATTGCCTTTATGAGTTTCATGGGCATAAAAATCTAAGTAAAGAAATTAATTTTGAATTGATAATCATTAAGTTATGGTTGAAAGTGTAGGAATTGGAACCGTTGTCATTGTGAGTATCACGGTGTTTCTGCTGATAATCCTTTTGTTGGTGGCTTTATTGCTTTATGCCAGAAAAAAGCTGACCCCGCAGGGAAAGGTTAAGATTACAATTAACGATGAAAAAGAGTTGGAGGTACAACCTGGCTCGAGTTTGCTTTCTACGTTGGCGTCGCATAAAATTTTTCTTCCTTCTGCCTGTGGAGGGGGAGGAACCTGTGGTACTTGTATTTGTAAGGTTGAAGACGGAGGTGGCTCAATTCTTCCCACTGAAACCGGTTTCTTTTCCCGCAAACAGCAGCAGGAGAATTGGCGACTGGGTTGTCAGGTGAAGGTTCGTGAGGATTTAAAGATTCGGATTGCCCCTGAAATATTCGGGATTAAAAAATGGGAGTGTGAAGTTATTTCTAATCGGAATGTGGCGACTTACATTAAAGAATTTGTAGTTCGCCTGCCCGAAGGTGAGCGTCTCGATTTTCGTTCTGGCGGATATATTCAGATCGATGTACCCCCGGTGGAAGTCAATTATGCATCGGATATAGTGGTTGATCCTGAATACCTTGCTGAATGGGAACAACTGGGTATTTTTACCCTTAAAATGAAAAGTAGTGAACCGGTTTTTCGCGCCTATTCCATGGCCAACCACCCGGCAGAAGATAATATTATCATGCTGAATATCCGTATTGCAACACCCCCATGGGACAGAAAAAACAACCGTTTTATGAAGGTGAATCCAGGGATCTGCTCTTCCTATATTTTTAGCCGAAAACCCGGCGATAAGGTGATTATTTCAGGGCCTTATGGCGAATTTTTTATCAAAGATACCAACCGGGAGATGATGTTTATTGGCGGTGGGGCCGGAATGGCACCTATGCGCTCCCATATCTTTCATCTTTTTAATACCCTGCATACCCATCGAAAAGCTACTTTCTGGTATGGTGGACGATCGGTTCGGGAACTTTTTTATGTGGATGATTTCAGAAAAATTGAAGCTGAAAACCCGAACTTTTCCTTCCATATCGGTTTGTCGGCTCCTGCAAAAGAAGATAACTGGAACGGGTACGTTGGGTTTATTCATCAGATGGTACTGGATAAATACTTGAATACCCATGAGGAACCGGAGGAGATTGAATATTATCTTTGTGGCCCTCCCATGATGAATGATGCTGTTTTTCGCATGCTTGACAGCTTGGGAGTTCCTCCTGAAATGATTGCCTATGACGATTTTGGCGGGTAAACCGTTTTTATTTGTAAATTGAGCC
>RZYD01000609.1 GCA_009930445.1 Bacteroidia bacterium
GACCGCTTCGAGCGCTTCGTACGCCTGAATTGCGGGCTGGTCATGGATGAAGAGGTCCGGAGGTCACTCAAGAGGCTGGGGCAGTTGGCGCGGGGGTGATGGTGAGAGTGATGGTCAGCGTGGTTGGGCGGGTTGTGGCCTAATACGGCAGCACGGAGAATGCTCAAATTACTACTGAAATAACAGATCCATATACAACAAGAAGGACTCCAAATACTTGAACGTTTATACTGCCTGTTGATGATTTGCAGACTAATTCATTCAATTTTTCTATTTCGCATTTATTGTTGCATATGCCTATCCTTAAATTGTATTCAATTTGGCTTATTTTTTTTAGCATTTCATTTTCTTTTATGTAAAAAGCATCTCTCAATTCGTTAATTTGTCTCTGAACATCTTCAATTTTTTCTTCAAGTGTATTGCATGATTTTACTATACTGCCATCTAATGATATAATACTAAATGGTAATTCACATGATATATCAGCCTTAATATTTTTTCCACTTCTAAAATATGGAAATGACTTAATCCAACATTTAAAAATTTCCATAAGACTTATTTTTCCAAACAAACCTAAATTAGAATTAATATTTGACAGTACAACTAATCCTCCGGAAACTTGTACAAAAGAAGAAATAATTTTATTGAAAAAATCTACATCTCCGTTAGATATAATATTAATAACAATAAAATGCAAAAAAGCTATAAAAGAAATAATAATAAACGGCCATGCTCTTAATAACCATTTTATTAACTTCATTTTATCTCAAATGCTAATAGTGTAATTATCCGCTTCAAAAAATGATATCGGCTTAATCCATCAAACCGCTATCGCTTCGATTCACGCCCCATTGTCAAAAAGACCCTATTTCCATGGTATTGTTTAAAAACAATCTCCAACTTCGCACTCGAATCAGAATTCTACCCGGCGTGAAGTCAGCGTTATTCGCCTATCTTCTCCGGGACAAAGCCATGGAACAAGGCGTTCCACTACCGGAAACCCTAACGCATTTCCATCATTCTCTTCCGCCTAATACCGAGGCAAATCATTGACCGTGTCGTCATACGCCTCGACGCCCGCTTCCCGCAGCTTCCGGTTGATCTCCACATGCCGGCGGTACAGGTGCTCGTCGAAGCCCGTTTTGTCGCAGGGAAATTCGGCGCACTGGAAGCAGAAATCCACGTCATGTTCCTCGGCGCAGGGCCTAACGCCGCATGACGCGAACAGTTTGCAGTGTTCCTGACGGCATCCGCCGCAGCCGTACCGGCGCCGATTCCGCAACCACACGCGGCACTGGGCAGAGCCCGGTGCACGGCGTTTCCCCACATGACCGGCCTTGGCCGACTCCGGGCCCTTCGGGGAGGCGGGCATCCCCGAAATACACCCCCTTCCTCCCCTTGCCCCATTTCTCCGCACGTGATCCACACAAGACACTCCAGGATCGGCTTCCAGCTCGCGAGCCCCGCCCCGGGCATGAACCAGCTCGCGGCGCCGACCCACCGCTTCCGCCTCGACGCCATCACACCGCGCCAACCTGT
>RZYD01000610.1 GCA_009930445.1 Bacteroidia bacterium
ATTATCATCGAAGCGGGTCATAATTCAAAAGTACACGCCATTGCTTATATGGCATTGGTAACAGCGGGTGTGCTGGTTACGTATCGTAAAAACCGATGGCTGGGTGGAATCCTTTTTGCACTTGCTCTTTCGCTCGAACTGGCCGCCAACCACCTTCAGATTACCTATTATCTAATGCTGGCTTTGCTCCTCTATGTGCTTGTAGAACTGATGTATGACCTCCGTCATAAACAATTGGCGGCGTTTATTCAACGTTCTCTGATTCTTGCTGGAGGCATTGTTATTGCACTTTTATTGAATGCCACCACTTTGCTCACTACCTATGAATACAGCCGTGAAACGATCCGGGGCGAATCGGAGCTTACTTTTAATACCGAAAACCAAACCTCGGGCCTCGATAAGGATTACGCGACACAATGGAGTTACGGGCTGGGCGAAACCTGGAGTGTGTTAATTCCTAATGTTAAGGGTGGCGCCTCTGGATTGCTCGCCAATAACAAACACGCCATGGAAAAGGTCGACCGTCAGTTTCGGCAGGCTTTTGCACAAAATCAGATTAATCATTATTGGGGTGATCAACCGTTTACTTCCGGGCCGGTTTATGTCGGTGCTATTGTTTGTTTCTTTTTTATTCTGGGCCTTTTTATTGTGGAAGGCCGATATAAATGGTGGCTATTGACGGCTACCGTCCTGTCGTTTGTTCTGGCATGGGGGAAAAATATGATGTGGCTCACCGATCTGATGCTGGACTATTTTCCAGGGTATAATAAATTTCGGGCCGTATCGATGACATTGGTTATTGCTGAATTGACTATGCCACTTTTGGCCATTTTTGCTGTTAAAAAACTGATCGAAGACCCAACGGTGCTAAAAAAACAAAAAAACGCTTTCCCTTTGGCCTTGCTGTTGACCGCAGGTGTAACTTTTGTCTTTGCCCTGCTGCCTCAAACTTTCTTTTCTTTTTTTAGTCAGCAGGAAACTGCCATGTTTGCTTCCTTGTCGTCTGAATACCATATTTTTATTGATAGTATTAAAAGTGCCCGTATTGCTGTTTTTCGTGCTGATGCATGGCGAACCGTGGTATTTGTGCTGTTGGGTGCAGGAATAACCTATTTTTTCAGCATCGGAAAACTAAAAAAATATTTTTTTATACTTCTGTTGGGTATTCTTATTCTCGCCGATCAGTTACCGGTAAACAAACGGTACCTAAACAAGGATAGTTTTGTTTCCAAAAGAGCGTTGAATAGCGAAATTCCACTCACCGAAGCCTCCAAAAGTATCCTGGCGGATACGGAGGGTACCTATCGTGTCCTGAATCTGAACAACCCTTTTAACGACTCCCGGACCAGTTATTATCACCACTCGGTAGGGGGTTATCATGGCGCTAAGTTGCGTCGTTATCAGGAGTTGATTGATCATCACCTGGTGCCGGAAATCGAACGTTTTTTACAGGTTTTACAGGCGGAACCCAGCAGTCTGGCGGTGAGTGTGGCTATGGATGAAATGAAGGTGGTGAATATGCTGAATACCCGTTATTT
>RZYD01000611.1 GCA_009930445.1 Bacteroidia bacterium
CCAGAAACCGCAATGCAAATCAGGCATTACCTACAAAACGAAGGCATCCTTCATCTGGCTGACATCCCCTACCATGATGATTTTTCAAAAGCAGTAAAACAAGGCAAATCCGTGATGGAAATGGATAATCCACTGATCGAAACAGCCATAAAAACAGCATGGGGAAAAGTGCTAAAAGAGATTATCGAAAAAAAAAACACACAATAAATAAAACCTGTTCTAAACCCCATTATGGGGTAAATTTTGATAAATAACAGCAACCACTAAGATTGAAACCACTAAAATATGAAAATAGCAATTACAACACAAGGCACAGAAGCCACTTCAAAAATTGACCCACGGTTCGGCAGGACTTCTTATATCCGGGTAATCGATACGGAGACCCATGAGGTAACCCTTATTGACAACCGCGATACAGCCTCCGATGGTCATGGCGCAGGCCCAAAAACGGCCCAGCGAATGCTTGAAACAGGGGCGCAGGTATTAATAACCGGCAACGGACCGGGTGGTAATGCTGCTGCGGTACTCGAAAAGAAAGGAATCAAGGTGCTAACCGGAGCACAAAACCTGACCGTGGAAGAAGCGCTGAAAGCCTATCATGAAAAATCACTTAAAACTTAATTAAGGAGTATGAAAACAGACGTATTAGTAATTGGGAGCAGTGCTGCAGGCTTAGTAGCAGCCACTACCAGCAAACGGGTGTATCCCGAAAAATCAGTAACGGTGGTAACCCGCCAACCAAAAACATTGATCCCTTGCGGGATACCCTACATTTTTGGGAGTGTTCAAACAAGTGATAACAATATTCTCCCTGCGGAAAAAATGTTTGAGTCCAGTGGTGTGGATATTATTTATGATGAGGTAAAAGCCATCGATTGCAAAGAGAAAACGATCACTCTGGAGAATGAAACAGTACTAGAATATGAAAAACTTGTCATTGCAACAGGTTCGACACCTTACTTCCCGGATTGGCTGCCAGGGGTAAAACTGAATCATGTTTATACCGTGCCAAAAAACAAAGTGTATCTTGATGAGATGCAAAAAAAACTCAAAAACATAACAAAAGTAGTAATAATCGGTGCAGGGTTTATTGGTGCAGAATTTTCAGATGAGCTTACAAAAGATGGAAAAGAAGTGATTCTTATTGAAAAACTCCCCCACATTCTGGGTCTTGCCTTTGATGAAGATATTTCAGTCCGTGCCGAAAAATTATTGACCGAACGTGGAGTAACCATTAAAACTGGTGTCGGTGTTTCCGAAATTCTCGGAAACGAGCAGGTGGAAGGAGTAAAACTTGAAAACGGTGATATTATTGAAGCAGAGGCAGTTGTACTCGCCATGGGGTACCGGCCAAACACTACACTGGCAAAAAAATGCAATATTACACTTTCAAAAAGTGGATTTATCGTTGTAGATGAATATATGCGTACAGAAACACCGGATATTTTTGCCGTGGGTGACTGCGCCGAAAAACGGGATTTTGTAACCCGTAAAGCCAGTAATATCATGCTGGCCTCGACGGCCTGCGCAGAAGCA
>RZYD01000612.1 GCA_009930445.1 Bacteroidia bacterium
CTTTCATCGTCGTAAGTGGCTGATTTTGAATGTGAACCCGGAGGGGTTCGAACCCCCAACCTTCTGATCCGTAGTCAGATGCACTATCCAATTATGCTACGGGTCCAACTTCTTCCAGCACCATCATCTATTCTGATGGAATGGGACGGCAAAATTAATCATTTTTGCCGTCCGAAAAAATTTTTAACAAAATTTTTTCTACTGCAGGCTTTACCTATTTTTGTGGAATGAACAAACAATGGGCTTATCTGCTGATTTTAGGATTACTGGCCTTCATTTCTTCCTCGCTGAAGGCCCAAACCCTCCCAGAAAAAGGACAATGGGACGCAGGCTTTGACTTGGGCTTTCTTTTTGCAAACTCTGCAACCGCCAATTTCTACCGTGGGCAAGGCGAAAACAATATCCATCGCATTTTGGGAAATTTCTATCTTCAGGAAGAAATTGTCAGAGAACTTGATCATACTTACGATACCGCGGAAGTAGAACTTCCTGAAGACATGAAGTATAAACCAACAATTAGCATTGGATTTCATGGTGCTTTTATGCTGGCAGAAGAATTTGCCATTTTTTTGCAGGCCAACTACGCCCGGCTAAAAACTGTTGACGCTTTCCTTCTCCATTATAACGACATCCAGTTTCCTACCAATACCGTAGAAAGTTATGCGATTTGTCCGATATACGGCATCGAAGAACGAACCTTTATAGATATTGGCATACAACGTAGATATCAACTGGGGTCAATCACATCTTGGTTCTTTGAAACCGGGATTAATTTCACCAATACGCTGGTGAAAGAGCACAAAATTGAAATTGGCACACTCTCCTATTCCATCAAAAACAATTATAAAAACACATCGTATGTACCCAATACAAATTATCAGCAATATGATATCAGGCAGGGAGGCATTGGATGGGGCACAATGGTTACATTGGGTGCATTGTTCCAATTTAACGAACAACTTTCGCTACATCTTGCCACAACCGGATACTATACAACAACCCGTTTAACAGGTTACGAAGGGTTTCGGCTCCACATCAACCCAATAGTCCGGCTGATATTTCAAAACCTATAAAAACAGAAGGCAGGAAATGCCCGAAAAAATGGCAAAACAGTTATTTGATCTCCATAAATTTTATCTGTTCTTCCGGAATAAAACGGTAGTCTTGAATTCTGTATATTGATGCATATCCGTTTTCATACCCCTGCCCCTCTTTGCCAACAAAGAAAAAATTCATGTACAAGCCATCATACAAATGATTTGGGAGGCAATCGTAAAATTGAGTACCATACGAAAACAATGCAGTACCAAAATACATAGTGATATCATATGCCAGTGCTGCATATTCATAATTATCAGGGAAATAGCCCCAACGGTTATAATAATTGGAATCAAAGGCATCAAACTTCGGGTTTCCATAGTCGAGATATCCCGATCCGGAAACATGTAAATCCATGCTGGACAAAAAATCACTTTCCATCTCATACCTCAACACTTCCGGCAAGGCGTACACAGAAATATCAAAGGTATCTTTGA
>RZYD01000613.1 GCA_009930445.1 Bacteroidia bacterium
AACCGTAGTTTCCTGTCAAAATATAACATCGACCTGTATATTGCCGGCAACCCGGTGCACCCGCTCACCTTTATTAACGGAGTACTTGACTTAATCCGGACGAGATAAAAGTTTTTACGCTTCGGGTTTTGCCAGAACGATGAACACAATTTATTGATTAAAAGTATTTTATACCCTCCGGGGCTCACCCATGCCCAATGAATGCGCTACACATTGGCAATTCACATAACCGGATGTAAAAAAATAAAAACTAAGCTTTTTTTGTAACTTCTCTTTCCTCCGACCGTCTCTACCTCCATAATCAATCACAGAAAATATGAAAAATTTATTATTTTTTTTAATGACTATTATTATAAATTGTAGTATTTTATTTGGACAAACCAACAACCTCCAGCCGCAAACAAAAATTATGACACTCGGGGTTTTTCATTTTGCCTATCACAACATGGATGCCGTTATAACGGAAGATAAAGATAAAATATCGGTGCTGGAAGAACCCTACCAATCGGAAATAATTGCAATTTCGAATGCCATTTCCGATTTTAATCCTACCATTATCGCTATAGAAAGACCCCCCGACAAACAATCACAAATTGACTCTCTTTATACCCTTTATAAAAACGGAAAATTTACTTTAGGAAAAGATGAAATTTATCAGTTGGGTTTTCGAATCGGAAAAAAACGGAATGTACCTGTAATCTATTGTGTGAATGACTGGGGCAGGCACTATGAAAATCTCCATGAAATATTTACCGACAGTATCCGGTCGGCAAAATTTACTGATTATTACTTACATAGCCCTGATTCTCTCTATCATAATCCCGGTGCTTCAAAAAAAGTTTCAGGAATTATTAGTGAATTAAAAACGCTAAATGACCCCAATCACATTAAAGAAAGGCTTTCCGTGTATTTGTTGAATCCGTTTAAATATGAAGAACAACCCGGAGATTTTACAGGTGTTGATTTTGAGACGGGCAGATGGTTTAACCGAAACCTGAGAATATTTCGGAATATACAAAGAATTCCTCATCGTGTTGATGATAGAATTCTGTTAATTATCGGAAGAGAACACCTGAATCTGCTGAATCATTTTTTTGATGTTTCGAAAGAGTTTGAATTTATTTCGCCTTTACCCTATATCGAGAAACTATAACACGCAAAAAACAAAGCAACCCGCTATGAACGGGCCAGTGGACGTACAAAAGGCCTGTCCGATGCTAAATAAAAACCACATTTTGCCTCCCAAATTGCTTTACTTTCCTGTTTTAGGGCTTTTTCAAATCCGTACCGCAAATCAATGCGTTATAGGCACAATTCAAAAAACAATATTCCGCAATCGGATTTTATTCGTATTTTAGACTGATTTTTTGAATACGGCGTTCAGCAGGTAACTTTTGGCGGTTCATTTGCCCCCTGTCTTCAAAAAAATAATTATTCGCCAAATAAAAAATAATGTATATGACAACCATTGACTTAAAAAAAGAGCAACAAGCGTCACTAACGAGAGCGAAATCCCGTTACAGCCTAACTGCA
>RZYD01000614.1 GCA_009930445.1 Bacteroidia bacterium
TTTCGGGATATTATATTGATTGATGGGAAAATAATTTATAGTTTTATGCCTGTAATCAAAATATGCCATGAATGAACAACCGAAATTGCATTTGTTGCTTGAAATACTTCTTTTTCTGTCTTCTGGCCTGGGATATAAAATTGAAGAAATTGCCGAACGGTTCGATATTTCAGTAAGAACTTCCTATCGATACATCAGCATATTCAGGGATGCCGGGTTTATTATTCCTAAGCCCAGGAGTGGTTATTACGCTATCGATAAAACTTCTCCCTATTTCAGGGAGATTAGTGAGTTGCTTCATTTCTCACGGGAAGAGGCCGTGATCCTTCAAAAAGCTATCCATTCCATTGATAATGAAAATCTGTTAAAGCAAAACCTGATTAATAAGTTGTATGCCTTATACGATTTTGACCGGGTGGCAAACACCATTGTTAAAAAAGCGTATTCAGAAAATATTCACCAACTTATCCAGGCAATAAAACATCAGAATCAGGTTATTCTGAAAGAATATTTGTCGGCCAATAGTAATGAAGCGCGTGATCGTTTGGTTGAACCCTTTGATTTTACGACAAATTATGTGGCAACCTGGGCTTATGACATTCAGTCGAAATGTTGTAAAACGTTTAAAAACACACGGATAAAGTCAGTCAGAGTGCTTGCTGAACCCTGGCAGCATGCCGTGAAGCACACAAAAATGCCGATAGACGTGTTTCGGATAAGCACAAACCGGCAAATTCAGGTAACCCTGAAACTCTCCATTCGTGCCTGTGAACTCTTAAAAGAAGAGTATCCGCTAGCTGAAGAATATATTATTCCAGTGAACGAAAGGCAGTTCCTTTTTACAACTAGGGTATGCAGTTTTGACGGAATCGGACGTTTTGTGATGGGCCTTCATGACGAAATAGAAGTGATTGAACCGGAAGATTTTAAACAATTTTTAAAAACGCATGCAAAAAAAATTTTAACTGACATGGGTTGACAGTTGAATCATTTTCTTTTGTAGCAGAGCTGAAAATTTTTGGTATGAGAATAAGACTTACAATCAACCGCACCACGAAGCAACGTATGTTGCCCATGGATTACCCGTATTACATCAGTGCATGGATTTATAAGGTGTTACTTCAGGCCGATACGGATTTTGCGCAATTTCTTCACGAACAAGGGTATGGGCAAAGTGAAAGCAAGCGCTACAAGCTTTTTTGTTTTTCCCGCCTGGATTTCGGGAAGCCCAAACTCTGGAAAGAAAAAAAGCTGTTTGAAATTTCGGTACATGACATTGCGTTGCAAATTTCGTTCGATGTAACCGAGGCTGCTTCCAACTTTATCAAAGGCTTGTTTATGCGTCAGGAGTTTTATCTTGGTGATAAATTCAACGGCATCGACTTTCGGGTTGCCCGTGTGGAAGCCTTGCCCGAACCTGCATATGCAGAACGCATGGTTTATAGGCTTCAAAGCCCATGGGTGGTAAGTTATAGGACCGACGAAGACAAACACGCGCAATACCTTTCGCCCAACGATGAATTATTTGAAACA
>RZYD01000113.1 GCA_009930445.1 Bacteroidia bacterium
ATGTGATTGTTAATTCAGGCTTTGATCCTAACGAATTAAATCCGGTTTTTATTTCCGATTATGGTTACAACGTTCCGGAAGATGGGCTCTATTGCCTGAGCGAGACCCTGCAAACAAAAAAAGAGATACTGAAGCGATTTGTAAAAGCCTCCATGAAAGGCTGGGATTATGCCGATTTACACCGGGAAGAAACGCTGGATACGGTTATGGCACTTATGAAAAGAAAACATATTCCTTCAAACCGGTCGCATCAGGCCTGGATGCTGGATCGGATCATCGAACTTCAGGTTCCCGATGAAAAATCAACGATAAAAGGAGAACTCGTAGAAAAGGACTATAAACTAACACAACAGATCCTTCTCAATGGAAATTATATTAAAACCAAAATTCCTTTTTCGGATTTTCACACGCCCTTACTTTTGAAATAACCTGATACGTAGTCTTTTATAACACGTACACCTATGATACTGAACCTAAAAAAATCACTTTCCACGCGCATTGTTGTAAACATATTACTGTTTTGTATCCTACTATTCGTAATCTGTTTAGGAACCTTTTATTTATTTTCAAAAAGAACCATAGAGAAAAAAACAACAGATTACGCTATTGAAATCTCTAAAAATACAGTGTTGGAAGCAGAAAAAATTCTTAGCAGCACAGCAGTTATTTCAAAAAACTATATCTGGCTGCTGGAAAAAATGAATATGCAACCAGATTCAATTTCTAATCTTACCCGCACGATTGTTGCAAACAATCCCACAATTCAGGGATGTGCTATCGCTTTCGAACCCAATTTCTTTCCCCAAAAAGGATATTATTTTTCTCCCTATTCCTTTCATATCGGAGATTCGATAGTCACCCATCAAATCGGAAACCCGGAATACGAATATTTTTATATGGATTGGTTTCAAATCCCCAAATTTATCCGGAGTTCATACTGGACAGAGCCCTATTATGACGAAGGGGGATCAAACAACATCATAGCCACCTTTTCCACACCCTTTTATACAACAAGTGAAGCGGGAAAAGTCTTCGCCGGAATTCTGACCCTTGATCTTTCCCTGGAATGGTTTACAGAGATGATCTCTTCAGTAAAAATTCTCCAGAGCGGATTTGCCAGTGTCATTTCACAGCACGGAACCATCGTATCACATCCCGATTCAGAACTGATCATGCATCAAACTATCTTCACGTATGCAAAAGAGATCAATTCACCCGATTTACGTACAATCGGTCGGGATATGCTGGCAGGGAACTCCAATTTCGTCAGTGCCCAGCTGCGTGACAGGCAAATGCACCTTTTCTACACGCCTCTTCCTACCAGTAAATGGTCGTTAATTGTAGCCTTTCCGGAAAAAGAGATGTATGCCTCGTTAAAAAGCACTACATTTATTTTGGTCGCACTCACCCTTTTCGGATTAGGCTTATTGATTTTTCTGGTGCAAAAGATTGTAAGGCGCCAAATTGCTCCATTGCGGGTTATTGCAACTTCAGCCAAAGAGGTGGCCAAAGGGAATTTCTCCACACGCCTACCGGAAATCAAAACGGAAGATGAAATGCGGCACCTGCGGGATTCATTTTGTTACATGCAGAAACAGCTTACGGTGTACATTGAAGACCTGAAGAACACTACCTCGGCAAAAGAAAAAATCGAAAGTGAATTGCGCATTGCAAGGGAAATTCAGATGGGCATGATTCCAAAAATATTTCCACCTTTTCCCGACACTCCACAAATCGATTTGTATGCCATGCTTCAGCCGGCCAAGGAAGTGGGGGGCGATTTATACGACTTTTTTCTAATTGATAATGATCATATGTGTTTTGCGATTGGAGATGTCTCAGGGAAAGGGGTTCCCGCCTCGTTGTTTATGGCAGTAACACGCACATTACTGCGCAGCACTGCACCAAAACAACTCTCCACAGCCAATATAGTGAATACGCTCAACGGCTCACTCGCTGCAGGCAATGAATCAAGTATGTTTGTTACCTTCTTTCTGGGGATTATCAACCTGAAAACAGGAATATTAACCTACACCAATGCAGGCCATAATCCGCCGATAATCGTCCACAGTGATGCGGAACCAGAATTCTTTGAAACCACCGATCAGATTCCTATCGGGTTATTTGATTCGTATATATACCGGCAAAGCAAAAGAGAAATCCATACGATGGATAAGCTCCTGCTGTATACCGACGGAATCACCGAAGCTGAAAACGCTGAAAAAGCACTTTATTCCGACCATCGTCTTATGCAGTGTATCGCAAAAAACAAACAACAACATCCTAAGGGAATTATTGAAGCCATTACCGAAGATGTAAAACTTCATGTAGGTTCAAATGAACAATCGGATGATCTAACCATGTTAAGCCTGATTTATCAGGGCTGATTCAGATCTAATCACTATATTTATTATCAAAAATATTATAAACCAGAAAACCACCAAGTAAAAGCAGCTTCAAAGAGGGGGTAATTTAAACATTAAAGCGTATATTCAGCATATCACCATCCTGAACGATATAGTTTTTTCCTTCTACCGAAAGTTTGCCTTTTTCCTTGCAGGCATGTTCAGATTTAAGTTGAAGAAAATCAGAAAGTTTTATGACCTCGGCACGAATAAAGCCCCGTTCCAAATCACTATGAATTACGCCGGCAGCCTCGGGTGCAGTCATCCCTTTTTTTATGGTCCAGGCCCGGACTTCCTTGGGGCCCGCAGTAAAAAAAGACTGGAGATTCAGCATAGCATACGCTGCCCGGATCATTTTATTAACTCCGGGTTCAGATAATCCTGCATCCTCCAAAAAAGCATTCCTGTCGTCAGCGCTTTCCAGTTGAGCAATATCGGCCTCCAGAGCACCGGCGATAACCAACACAGTGGCCCCAGAATCTTTCAGATATTCCTGCACAGCCTTTGAATAGGCATTACCGTCAACCGCGCTGTTTTCATCCACATTACATACAAAAAGCACAGGTTTTTCCGTAAGCAACATGAGTTCTTTAACCACTTTTCGTTCCTCTTCGTCCAACGACATATCGCGGGCATTTCCAAAATTCTCAAAATGTGTTACATATTTATGGAGGATTTCAATCGTTTTTTTTGCCTCCTTATCGCCGACTTTTACCAATTTTTCAGTACGCTGAATTTTCCGTTGTACCAAATCGAGATCCCGCACCTGAAGTTCAAAGTCAACAATCTCAATGTCACGCACCGGGTCGATACTCCCTTCCACATGGGCCAGGTTATCTTCATCAAAACAACGCAATACATGAATCAACGCGTCGGTCTGCTGTACATCGGCAAGAAATTTATTTCCAACCCCCTCCCCTTTGCTTGCCCCTTTTGCCAATCCGGGTAAATCGATAATGTCGACAGTAGCATGCACAACGCGTGCAGCGTGTACCAAGGCATCAATCGCATCTAAGCGCGGATCAGGTACTTCAATCATTCCGATATTTGATTTTGTGGCGCTGAAAGCATAGCTTGTCGCCTCTGCTTTATTATTTGAAATACAATTAAAGATAGTCGTTTTCCCGGTATTCGTCAGGCCGATTATTCCACAATTTAAACCCATAGTCAATTTTCTTGCAAAGGTAACGAAAGCGGTTAATTATTGTGCTTTTTGAAAATATTCCCTGTACCATTCCGCTATTTTTTCTGCTCCTGACAATGCATTGGTATCAGGAAGCGACAAATAAAAAACGGAATCACCGTTATGCTGTGAAATTGCATAACGATAAGCCTTATCGTAGTATTCCAGGGCAATTTCAGCAACGGTGAAAAAATCGTTATTTTTCAGGGCAAGCAAACACGCATTCACCCGGTTGCTGCCCAAACGCTTACTAATCCGCATCACGGCATCCTTTAGCTTGTCGTTTTCCACACCGGTATAGTCATCAACCAAATGCATAACCCGCTGTTTCAACGGGACAGTAATCACGAGCAGCGGAGCCATTCGTTTATTATTATAAAACTGCTGAGGCAGAATAACTTTTCCTATACTACGGCTCTCATCCTCAAGCCAGACTGGCCGAAAGGGGTCTAATATACGCCATTGGTCGAAGAGAAGGTTTTCGAAAAACTCTGTGGTAGGTTGTTGTGGCTCATTGATATGCCCGAAAGCTGAGCCTTTATGACAGGCCAAACCCTCCAGATCAATTACCTGATGGCCTGATTTTTTCAATGCAAGCAACATTCCTGTTTTATTGCTACCTGTCATCCCTCCAAGAACGAGAACAGGCCGGTTTTTATCCAAAGTTTCATGCAGATAACGGCGGTAGGCCCGATATCCCCCTTCCAGAACATAGCAGGTATGACCCGCCTGAGATAAAAGCCAGGCCATGCTCTCACTTCTTTTACCCCCACGCCAACAATACAGAAGTAACTCGTGGCTATGCAGTGAGGCCGCATTCCGAACATACTCCGACATTTTTCTCCCGGCAAAATCAAGCCCGGCAAGAAATGCCTTCTCCGGGCCTGACTCTTTAAATAAAGTACCTACAATTTTTCGTTCCTCATTCGAAAACAAAGGGAAAGGGACGGCCTGAGGGATATGACCCTGAACATATTCGCCCGGAGATCGCACATCCAGAACCGGCAATAAACGGTCGCGCAGCGATAAAAAATCCGCTATGGAGATATAAGTTACCACCGGTCAAAGGTATAAAAAGATGTACACCATTAAATTACTTCTATCGCTTTGCTTTTCAACCACCCGACGCTTCCATTTCCGAGTTTAACACGCACCCATTCGCCCACATGTTCCGTAATCTCCACTTTTGTTCCTTCATGAACCACAAAAATATCTATGCTATCGTCGGCAGGAGAACTTTTGGCTGTAGCAGACGGGGCGAAAACAATAGCATGTTTATGTGCAGTCAATTGTTGTTGAGAGGCGACAGAAAGCACCACGGTGAGAAGAAAAAAGACCATTCCGGTAAGAAACCCGTAAAACCCGACTTTTCGCAACGTCATGCCCGAAATAAAACGGTAAACCAAAAATAAAACTGCACTTAAGGCAAAAACACCCAGAGATAAAATCGCCCATCCACCAGGGGGAAGGAAAATCAGAAAAGAATTCCACCAGCGTTCATAAAACAACAACGGCAGGGGCTCAATTTTGTCAACCGTACGCGATTGTGCAAGCTCCAGATTAAACAGCAGATCCTCATCACCGGGTATCAAAAGACGTGCTTTTTCATAATAAAGAATAGCCAACGGAATGTTATGCTGTTTATAAGCCGTATTTCCCATATTATAGTACACTTCTCCGGAAGCATAACCAGATTCAATGATTGTGGAAAAATAACGCATAGCATCGGCATACTGTCGTGCGGAATAGGCCTCCACACCCAGCGAAAACAACTGTTCCGGGGTTTCCTGTGCGCCCGTTTGAAAACTTATAAAGAGCACGACAAAACATAATATCAAGTATTTTTTCATCAGGCTGCTTTTTTTAGGTATTTTTCAAGTTGTGTAATAATTTGAACCGCATCAGAATAAACGGCCTGCATTCCTGAGCCTAAATCTCCGGGCGAAAAGCGGGCATAATCACATTGTGCAACAAGAGATAAAAACCGCTCAATTACCATATCCGGCACCGTGGAGGAGGCTAACTTTTCTTTTACTTGTTCCGTATTCAACACCGAAAACGGAATATTCAGTTTATCCCCCACATAGCCCCACAACGCATCAGAAACCTCTTCATAGAACGATTCGATCTGATTTGCTTTCAGGTATGTAGCGGCCTGAGCAAGCCTCCGTTTCGCAAATTTGGTTGCCTTCCGGTTTTTCATCCCGGCCTGATCGGCCCGATTCTTTCTCCGAATAGAAAATAGAATAAATAAAATCAAGAAAATGACAAAAATAAGAACAAGCCATTTATACCAGGCACGCGTTCCGAAGAAAGATGCATCCGGATGATAAAATCCGGAAACACCGGTTTTGATATACCGGATATCTTCACCTAACAGTTTAACCTCCTCCCTTGAAAGCCCGGAGTAAACCATGGCGTCGGAATCTGGTGTCGGATTTTTATGCACAGTAATTTCGTACGTTTCGGTACGAAGGGTAACATAGCGTTCACCGGCGGGATCAAAATAAGCTAATTCAACCGGTTGAATTGTGAAAATACCTGCATTACGCGGAATCATGACATACTCAAAGGTAACCGCACCAGTGACCGAGTTTGCGGTTGTCGTAATATTCCGGTTTACCTTGGGGTCATAGACTTCAAAATCGTGAGGAAACCTGAATTCATGCAAGTCGATCAGGTGGAGGTTGCCTGAACCCGAAACACGATACTTTATGGTAATGGCTTCATTTACATTCAGGGAAGTTTTATCAATTTCGGAGGAGATACTGAATTTCCCCACCGCGCCACCGAAACTGGCTGGTTTTCCTGCTTCCGGGAGTGGCAGAACCGTAATCGTAACCGGCTCGGAAACACAATTTACCGGCACGTTGGCCGTACGTGAATTAAAAAAAGGATCATTAAAAAATGAGTCGAAGAAAGGATCTCCGGTAGACCGGCGCGATTGCTGACTGCGCTGAACCTGGGCAATCACCTCAACTTTAGAAGGCTCAAGGGTTAGTTTTCCGCTTTTTTGGGGAAACAAAACCGTCCGTTTCAATTCACCCATGGCATACACCTGATTATTCAGTGCTACCCGTTCGAGATTGATGCGATCGGGAATATCCACTTCCTGTGCCCAAAATCCTGAATAATTCGGGAAAGAAATATCACCAAATCCAGCGAGATTGACCTTTGTATATACTTTCTGGGAAACAACCAGTTGTTCCCCAATATAAACCTTATTTTTACTGGCCTCAGTACGAACAAAAAGCGACTCATCCCCAATTTCACCCACGTCCTGATTAGCAGGCCGGCTGGCGGAGGATGTTGCATGCCGGGATGGTGCTGCTGCAGGTTGACGCGTGCCCTGCGACGCTTTTCCGGCCACCACCTGAATTTCGACCGGATCGGACTGCATCGATTGCTTTCGCGAAACCTGAATGCTGGCCGGCCCGATAGTAAACGAACCCGTTTCCACCGCCTGCAGCCAATAGGTATAGGTAGTGGTTGTTGAAGTGGTTGTTTTTCCGTTACGAAACTCAAAATTGCTGCTTCGGCTTTGATTCGGGCCACTTAAAACACGGAAAGGATCCATAGATGGCGCTGAAAATTGCGAAAAGTCACCCGAAATCGTGTAGGTTAACCTGAATTGCTCGCCATTGCGAACCACTTTCGGTGCAGTAGCGGAAAAACTTACCTCCTGAGCCACACCAGTCAGCGTTGACATCAGCCACACCAAAAGGGCCAAACGACGAAAATATTTCGTTATCATGTACCTCATTTTACCAATCCTTTTCTATTTTAACACGCGTAGCTTTCACCTTTTTTTCGTTCAGTTTCTCCATGGTCTCCTTTTCATTCTGCTTTAATGCCTCCAGCATACGCTCAGCATCTTCCCTTGAAATTTGCTGTTCCTGGTT
>RZYD01000114.1 GCA_009930445.1 Bacteroidia bacterium
CCCACCTGTCCCGAAATCTTTCGGGAGAACCAGGGACCACCTTTTCACAAAACAAAAACCTCCCATCAAAATGAGAGGCTTTTCCTGTGGGCCCACCTGCCCCGAAATCTTTCGGGAGAACCAGGGACCACCTGATTATGAGTCATAATCCGTACATATATTGTTTTTTATATTTATTGCTTATTATTACTGTTTATCAGTATCTTACAAATATAGTAATTTTTTATATTTATTTATATTTGCTGTTTTTTTCTATATTTGTTGGGCAAATTGTTGGGCAAATTTTTAAAAACAGCATTATGAAAACAACAACCACGACTCAATATGCCCTTGATAAAAGGAGAAAAAGAAAAGATGGTACCTATCCAATCAAACTTCGCGTAACCAACAACAGGGACGACAGAAGGTATGCGACTGGGTTAAATGCAACGCAGGAAGAATTTGATAAGATCTTTTCGCCAAGACCCAGGGGGGATTATAAAGACATCCGGCTTAAACTTGATGAGCAAGAGAACCGGGCAAGAGAAATTATCAACAACCTACACCCTTTCACTTTTGAGGTATTCAAAGACACCTTCTTCAAACATGAAAAAACTACGAACAATGAGGTTTTCGCATTATTTGACAAGTACATTCAGGGCCTTGAAGAACAAGATAGGATTGGTAATGCAAACTCTTATCGCAATGCTAAAAACTCAATCCATTCCTTTACAAGGAAAAAATCACTGCCATTTCACTCCGTTACTCCCCTCTTTCTGCAAAAGTATGAGGACTGGATGGTCCGTTCCGGAAAATCATTAACCACAGTTGGCATATACCTAAGAAGCTTGCGACGAATAATAAACCTTGCTCAAAAAGAAGGGCTGGCAGATCCAACAAATTATCCATTCGGGACTGACAAATATGAAATACCAAGCCCTGGCAATACGAAGAAAGCGATAGAACTACAAGATATAAAGAAATTATATGAATATCCTTTGCCGGAAAACAGCTCCAGAGCTTACTTAAGAGACCTCTGGTTCTTCTCATACTTCTGCAATGGCATCAACATGAAAGATATTGCGCTCTTACGCTATTCAAATCTGGACAAGGACACGATTACCTTCCGAAGACAAAAAACAAGGAGGAAGAACCGGAACAGCAAACCCATCATTATTTCCGTCACAGAGCCGGTTCAAAAAATAATCGATCGATGGGGAAATATCCCGGAGTCGTATGACACTTTTATCTTTGATATTCTCGAAGGAAATCCTGCGGAGAAGGAGATTAAATCAAAAGTCAACAACATGGTGAAAAGGGTGAATAAGGCAATGCAATGGCTAGCGTCAGAGGCAGGAGTTGATGAGCATATCTCAACCTACACGGCTCGCCATAGCTGTGCAACCGTTCTAAAGCAATCCGGGGCCAGTATAGAGTACATTAGCGAGGCTTTGGGGCATTCGGATGTCCGTACCACAGAAAACTACCTCAGCAGCTTTAATGAGGATACAAGAAAAGAAATGGCTAAGCGGTTGAGTAATTTTTAGCGTTTCTTTGAATCCGTCTTGCTGTCATGAGAAACATATCCCGTATCTTTGGATATTTAACTTAACATTCCAGTGATACTATGACAGAGAAATCATCTTCAAAGACACTTTATGCGACCGCATACTATTTTGATTGGGAAAAATTCCACACAACAGGTGAAGCTGAATTATACCTTGATCAATACTACAAGCCGACTCAAATTAAACCTGAAAGAAGCGAAAAACCAATTGTAAAAGGCATAATGGCTTTCTTTTGCAATCCTTTGGGTGGTGATAAACCAACGCTCATTCAAGCCTTAAAATCCAACAAGCCCTTCTCAATAGATTTCTACTACAACTATTACTTCGATATCCGTTACCAGGTTAAGGCCCAGAAGAACGCAGCTGAACCATGTTCCAAAAGGCTTTCTGAAAAGGATATAATCAATGAAATATACGACTCTGAAGATTCAATGAGGACCCAAGTTCGCAAATTCATCGACTCCTATTTGGCGCATTTAGAAATTGATGTACGGCAAAAACTTCGTGAGTATGCCGGTGATTTCCTTCTGTGGGTATCAGAAACATACTTAAAGGGCATTAAACCACAACCTTTAATCCTACAACCGCAAAAAGACCAAAAGCGCACAACTGATGAAATCATCATTAGTGCCCTTAGGTGGATCGAACCTCTTTCGGGCAAAAACTTACAAGGTTATACCCAAATCATGTCTAACAATGATTTCAAAAACCTTTGTAATTCCGTTACTGAAATGATTAAAACAGAAAGATGCCCTGAAAACATAAAGCCAATAAATAATGTGAATATTTCATCTCAATATTTGAAGAAGACTTTTCACATGATCCACAAGGATAATTATGGCTTAAGACCTCAAAGGCCATACTTTCTTGAATTTCTTATGGAAGTATTTCCCAAAAAGTTTGAATATGTAAAAGACCCCTACGAACTAAAAAAGAACTTCTCCAGCTACTCATCCGGAGAGCACGATTTTCTTCGGGACTACAATAAATTAAAGACTCAAATATCTCATAATCAGAACTAGACTTTTCTCTATAAAGTCTAGTTTAGGTCTAGCACTTCTCTAGCTCTTTGTTTGCCATAAATAAAACAAAGATATGACAAGTAATAAAATTTCATTCGAAAACATGCCCTCAGCTCTGCAAGAACTAAGGCAAGAAATTCGGGCATTACGTGAGATGATTTCGTCATCTCCCAATTCAAAAACCCAAGATGAATATTTCGATATTCAGGGACTTATCAACTATCTTCCGAGCCACCCTTCCAGAAGTACTGTGTATGGTTGGACCTGCAACCGTACTATCCCATTCATAAAGCAGGGAAAGCGTGTAGTTTTCAAACGCTCTGATATTGATGAATGGCTAAATGAGAACAAAAAACGCAGCTTCAATAGGACTATGATTAAAAACAACCTTGACTATTAACTATGAAAGCAAAAGAATTAATCAATGAAATAACTAAGGAAGGTGAACTTGATTCATTTCCCGTAAGCGTATTACCAAAAGAATTACAAGATATCATATCCGATGCATACCTGCACTATAAATACCCTAGTGAGCTTGTTGCGTCAAGTTTACTTGGTGTTGCATCTATGGCCTCAAGTTCAAAGCATGTTATTCGCATTCATAAAAGTTGGCAAGAAGGCTGTAACCTGTATATCATTTTAGTCTCAGACCCAGGAACGGCAAAATCTCATGCATTATCATTTGCAATAGCTCCATTAAAGAAATATGAAATAAAAAAGCATGAAGAATACAAGACTAAACGAAGAGAATATAATAAGCAAAAACAAAATGAAACCACTGACAATGAGGCCCCAACGTTCCAAAGGTGTTTTATTAAAGATTTCACAATTGAAAAATACTTTGAGGTACATAACCAAAATCCTAATGGTGTAAGCATGTATGTTGACGAATTTGCTTCCTTGGTCCACACACTTGGGAAATATAATAAGGGAGGGCAATCTGACACTTCCATCCTACTATCAATTTGGAATTCGAATGAGATAATTTATGACAGAAAAAGCATTTCTGAACCAATGTGTATTCATAGACCTTTTACCTCAATAATCGGAACCACTCAGCCTAATATTTTAAAAGGAATCATCGATCAGAAAAAGAGAGATAATGGATTTATGGATAGGGTTCTACTAGCATATCCCGATAATATAATTGCGCACCCACCAGATATTGAGGAACCTGAAACAAATATTGAAGAACAATGGGAAAAGATTATATTTTCCATGATGTCTCAGAGAGATCAAGAATTTAAATACACCTTGTCTGAAGGAGCCAAAGAGGCCTTCAAAGAATTCTTAAATAATAATGCGAATCAAAGAAATAATACATCTAGCAGCTACCTAAAGAGCTTTTTAGCAAAAATGACAAATTACTGTTTACGGTTTGGACTGTTACTTGAGGAAATTAAGTATGCGATAAATGTAAGCTCTCGTGGATTTGATACAATAAAAACGACAAGAGAGGTAACCCGGGAATCCATCCTTGCAGCAATTAAAATATCTGAATACTTCACAGTATCAGGACTGAAATTCCGCGAAGGAATTTCTATCATATCACCCATTGAATCTTTACCAGAGAAGCAACAACATCTTTACACGCAACTGGAGAATACATTTCCCGTGAAAGATGCCATGGAGAAAGGTGAGGCTTTAGGAATCAGTACAGCCACCATTAACCGTCTTCTGAGAAAAAGCAGCTTGTTTAAAAGAAAAGATCGCGGTATATATGAAAAAGTTTACAACAAGTACTGATGCAAACAAAAAATGTTGTCTTCTTGATAGAACGAGCACTTACCGTTTAACAATCAACGCATTACACCAAGTGCTCTTCTATCATCCTCTATCACAATCATATCACCCACCTCAACACACTTATCTGATTCAATGCGTTTATTTACAATTAATTACAGACATTATGTCATAATTATCATAAATATCAACATCATGGACAAACAAATTTTGAACACCGTCACAATATATGCCTTGGATATTATAGGAATCATCCCTTCTAAGACCATTATTGGTTCAAAAAAAATCATGGCTATTATTGTCCATTTTGCAACTCTGGCAAGTCATCCGTAAGGAGTTCGGATTCGGCCTATACCATTGATCCGAATAAAAACACCTTAAAACACTTATTATCTGGAAAAAAACCTGTTGTCATAGTCTTAATAATGAATTTGAAAAAATTGGGATTCAGAATGCACTTGAATTTGAAAAAGTCAGCAACAAATACTGATATAAGCGAAAATATGATATTTATGATAGAACAAATCCTTAAACCCTCATAATCAACGCATTAAATCACAAACCTTTATATCATCCTATTTCACAGTTCTATCATTAATCTTAAGAACATATTCATCTACTCATAACGACAGGCTTTGCTTTATAATAATCATAAATAGCACAATCAATGAATACCAGCAATCTTGACCTCCAGAAAATCAAGGCCATTGACATCAAAAAAGTCATCGAATCAGAGAGTAACATTTCCTTCAGAAAAAATCGAGGTTCTTTTTGTCCCTTTTGCAATTCAGGGAATCACAACTCCAGAAATTCGGATTCAGCATTTAACATTAATCCCCAAAAAAACACCTTCAAATGCTTCTCCTGTGGGAAGGGATCATCTGTGATAGACTTTATTATGACCTTAAAGAAAATAGGTTATAAACAGGCTTTAGAATACCTGAGAGAGAATTACCTTGAAGGCACAGTCTCAACAACTCCATTCCCAACAGTAAAGCCACCTATCCAACAGGTAAAGTTCAAAGCCATCGAATATATTCCTGATGCGATATTCAAGCAAACCCTGGTGAAGGCTGAGAGCAATTTCCACCAATACCTTAGTACTTTGTTCCAAAATGAGCGCCATCGTTCCAATGTGCAATCTTTGTATCAGCTTGGATCCTATGAAAACGGCAAAGTTGTTTTCTGGCAAATAGATGATAAAGGAATGGTCAGAACGGGAAAAATCATGCAATATGACGCTGCGACAGGGCGACGAGACAGATCAATAAAACCATCATGGATACACTATGAAAAAGACATTAAAAACACAAAATGCTGCTTTTTCGGAGAACATCTTTTACCTTCAAGTAAGAAGCCAGTAGGGATTGTTGAAAGCGAGGCTACAGCAGTGGTTGCAAGCCAATATTTGCAGGATTTCACATGGATAGCTACAGGAGGAAAAAACAACCTGGAAAACCTTCTTAGAGGCTGCTATTCGCTAAATATGAGGAAGAAAAAAATCATACTATTTCCAGACCTCAGCGAAAACATGGCAACATTCCTTGAGTGGAGGGAAATTGGCGAAGAATTTCGGGAACGAAAATATAACATCACAACATCATCTGCCCTTGAGGATTTAGGAGTTAGTTTAGAAGATCGCCGGGCAGGTTATGACTTACGGGATTACCTGGTAAAAGAAAACATTAAATAACAGCAGCTGTAAGATCCAACAAAAAAGTGTCGAAACCTCAATTTATCAACCAAGGGGTGTCGAAGATCGAAAAGGCTCTAGATCGCTGGCTAAAAATCTGTCGGTAAACCACTTAACAGCAAATAAAATAAAAAATTGACGGTCGTCATACAAGGTATTTTAGCGTGTAGAATTAGTTATTTTCAGGTATCGTATTACTATTTTTAGTAATATTGTAGAGTGAAAGAGGAATAATACCCTCACTAATAAGCTAAAGTATTTACCCCTATCATCCCCGCTACATTGAATGAAAGAAAACATCCTTGAACTGACAAAAGAGCACATCGAGCAAAACAAAGGCGATATTCACGGGAAAGTATCAGACTTCCTGATTGACGAGCTTGAGAACCATCACACTCCCGGTATGAAGTTTTACCTTAGTCCAAGTGAGTATGAAGAGTACGACAAGGATCTTATCGGAGTGATGAAGTATCACAGAATGGTCTTTAACTGGATCAAAAAGAATTTTAACTACTCCCTGAATCAGATAAACGTTATCTCGCAGGTTGGAGGTTGATTTTCTTCTTTGCAGGAGTGTAACATGAATACTCCAAAGCAAAGAATGGTGGTAATTATATACTTCATTTTCATAACATAAATGGTTCAATCAATGACATATTGTTCTTATCATTTAAAAATATTCTAAAACAATTTATCTTCTTGCTAATTTCTAACACAACGAACGGCAAAGCCATGGGACTTTAAATGGATGTAGTTTCGATAGACATTGGATTTATTGTAGCTCAGATAACGATACCATGAACTCAAAGTGGAATTCTCAGTAGCACTCCACCATATTCCAAAAATATTTTCTCCATTAAAGTGTTCATTATTTCGGTATCCACCGGGTAGTCCATTAAAGCCACTATGATTATCTTCGTTGCCTCCAACATTCCAACCAATTTTAGACTTTAAATGCATTCCAACATCAAAACCTCTATATTCAACACCATCCCATTCCGGATCCCCAACAGGATATTGTGTATCTACCGTTCCTTCCAACACCTTCCATTCTTCATCAGTTGGCAAATGCCACCCATCAGGACAAATGCCCTGACCATCTGTATTATCTCGTTCCCAGTTATCTGCAATGGCAGCGGCATAACTATATAAGGCCCCATACTCACTACCAATATTATTGTTATAATAACAGTAAGCATCATCGGTGTTATTGTTACTTAATGCAGCCCATTCATTATCATCAGTAACATAAGGTATTGGATCTCCGTTGGGGTAATGTGTAACCTTCAGGTTCTCTTTCATCCAGCACTGGTTGCCAATGAGAACAGTGTTATAAGTGTTACCATCGATGTCGGTTACCGTTTCAGGACAACTTCCGCCACCTGATATTAGTTCTATTACCACCTCATCAGAAGTACTTGCATTCTCATCATCATAAGAAGTAGCCTTTATGGTATACAATCCTACGTCTTCTGCATC
>RZYD01000615.1 GCA_009930445.1 Bacteroidia bacterium
TTTGCCTTTCCGGTAATATGGCGCTGGTTACAGAACACGCATCTGTGGGGACACGCCTCTTCAGGGATAAAAACCGGTATTGTCGCTCTTTGCTTCATCAATTTCTTTGCCTGTGCAAAAGTAATCTATTTTGTATAGTTATTTTTTACGTATGAAAAACGACAGGGAAAGTCACCAACCGAATCAATATTTTGACTTTTTCGGAATACAATCCCTAAAAGTTTCGTCTTTTTCGAAATAAAATCCAAAAAAGTTGTATTTTTATCAAAAATTGCAAATGATGATACAGCGACTACTGGAAAATACGATCAGACAAAAAGAGGGCACAGGAAAAGCCATTGTAATAGTTGGATCAAGACAAGTAGGAAAAACTACATTATTAAAACAGATGTTTTCAGAAAGAGATGATTTACTATGGTATAATGGTGATGAAGCTGATATTCAACAACTATTTGCTACCCTGACATCAACCAGAATGCAAGCATTGGCTTCAAACAAAAAAACACTAATTATTGATGAAGCTCAGCGTATTTCTGATATAGGTTTAAAATTAAAGATTATAGTGGATAATATTCCGGAACTCCAGGTAATTGTATCCGGCAGCTCCGCTTTCGAGTTGGCAAACAAAATCAATGAGCCTCTTACAGGTAGAAAATGGGAATACAAAATGTTTCCATTATCATTTAAAGAGATGGTCGATCATCACGGCGTTATTAATGAGAAGAGAATGCTATCACATCGTCTTGTTTATGGATATTACCCCGAAATTGTCTCTAACCCGGGAAACGAATTTGAACTTTTAAAACAGTTAACAGATAGTTTCTTATATAAAGACATTCTCAACTGGGAAAGAATTCAGAAGCCCGACAAGCTTATCCAACTATTACAGGCTCTGGCTTTTCAGGTTGGATCACAAATCTCTTATAATGAAATTGGTCAAATTTGTAGTCTTGACTCAAAAACTGTAGAAAAATATATTCAGTTACTTGAAAAAACCTTTATTGTGTTTCGTTTAGGGTCATTTAAAAGAAACCTACGCAATGAACTCAAAACCAGCAAGAAAGTGTATTTCTATGACAATGGTATAAGAAATGCTTTGATTGCTAATCTCAACAATATTGAGTCAAGAAATGATGCTGGTGCGCTATGGAAGAATTTTATCATATCAGAAAGAATAAAGCACATAAACTATACAAACCAATGGATTAACTATTGGTTCTGGAGAACGAAGGATCAAAAAGAGATTGATTTCATAGAGGAATCAGGAGGGCAAATTACAGGTTATGAATTCAAATTTAACCCTAACTCAAAAGGACGGGTTCCGGCATCATTCAAAAAAGCATATCCGGATTCACAGGTCATAATTATTCATCCACAAAATTTCGAAACATTTCTGGGAATAACTGAATAATCATTTAGTATCCATAATAATCCCTCACAAATTTCCCGCTGCGGTGGAAAGCATCCCTTGCCTGAGGAAAAACATTTCCAATGATCATAAAGGCATGCACCATACCCTCCACTTCCG
>RZYD01000616.1 GCA_009930445.1 Bacteroidia bacterium
CGTGAATGTGGTCAACTGGCCAATGGGTCGTGTCTTGATGTCGTATTATGCCAGTGCCTATGTGCGCATGGTTACCCGTATGAAAGTACGTGATACTACAGCAGGATTTAAATGCTACTCACGGAAAGTGTTGCAGGCCATTAATTTTAATTCTATTCGTTTTACCGGTTATGCGTTTCAGATTGAAATGAAATATACTACCTGGAAACTGGGGTTTCGTATTGTAGAAGTGCCGATTATTTTTACTGACCGCACACAGGGTGAATCAAAAATGAGCTCCGGAATTTTTCGAGAAGCAATTCTGGGTGTGATGTCACTCCGATTCAGAAATGTGAAAAAATACCATAAGGTAAACCAATAATTTCCTCGAGGCAAATGAAAACACTGATAAAAAATGCCCGGATCGTCAATGAAGGAGAGATTTTTTCAGGTGAACTGTTGATTGAAAACGGCCGGATTGCTGACCTTGCTATTCATCCAATTGCTGTGGATGATGAAACGGTGATAATTCAGGCTGATGGTGCGTATCTCTTGCCTGGAGTTATTGATGATCATGTCCATTTTCGTGAGCCCGGATTAACCCATAAAGGAACCATTTACAGTGAAAGCCGCGCTGCAGTAGCCGGAGGGGTTACTTCATTTATGGAGATGCCCAATACCATCCCTCCAACCCTGACCCAGGAATTGCTGGAAGAGAAATTTTTACTCGCGGAAAGCAATGCGGTGGCTAATTATTCCTTCTATATGGGCGTTTCCAATACTAATCTGGAAGAGGTGCTTAAAACTGATCCAGCCAGGGTTTGTGGCCTCAAAATTTTTCTCGGCGCCTCGACAGGGAATATGCTGGTGGATAATGACGAAGTCCTGGAAACAATTTTTTCTCAAACTCCGTTGCTTGTCGCCGTACACAGTGAAGATGAAACCATCATTCAGGAAAATATAGCCCGCTATAAAGCCCGCTTTGGGGCGGATGTTCCGATCCATTGTCATCCTGAAATTCGCTCGGAGCAGGCATGTTTTACCTCTACCCGGAATATTATTGCCCGGGCACGAAAACATAATACGCGGTTGCATATCCTACACCTCTCCACCGAAAAAGAATTGAGCCTGCTCGATACAAATATTCCCTTACAGAATAAGCGTATTACGGCTGAGGTTTGTGTACACCACCTTTGGTTTTCCGATGCATCCTATGCCACATTGGGATCGCGGATTAAATGGAATCCCGCCGTTAAAACCGATTCCGACCGCGCTGCATTGTTTGCCGGGCTTTGTAACGGGACGATTGATGTGGTGGCTACCGACCATGCTCCGCATCGTTGGGAGGAAAAAGATCATCCCTATTTCGATTGCCCATCAGGGGGTCCACTGGTGCAGCATTCGCTGGTTGCCCTGTGTGACCTTGCAAAGCAAAAAGGTCTCCCGATGACTTTCGTGGCTGATAAAATGAGCCATTCGGTAGCCGAATGTTTTAAAATTGTGGATAGAGGGTATCTTCGTAAAGGCTATTATGCAGATATTGTGTTA
>RZYD01000617.1 GCA_009930445.1 Bacteroidia bacterium
CACGCTTTTTGTCACCTTTGATACCGACGATTCAGGCAACGCACCCGGATTTCTGATGCGCTATACAACCAGTTTATATGCCTGGTGTTCAGGAACTACAACCTTTACAGAGGCCACAGGCACATTCGACGATGGAAGCGGCGATAAAAACTACAATCCGGGTACCTTGTGCCGTTTTAAAATTATTCCGGAATATGCCTCCGCGGTTACACTCTTCTTTGATAGCTTTGAAACCGCAGATGAAAATGACTATATGGAAATTTATGACTGGAACTCATCCACCTTACTGGCTACGCTGACCGGGAATGTAATCCCCGAACCGGTAACTTCGCCCAGCGGAAAAATGTATATCATATGGCGTTCAGATAATTTTGACGAAGCAGCTGGCTGGAGTGCCTACTGGGAAACAGAAAATGTGGGAATTCAAGCTATTACCCCTGAACAGATTACCTTATACCCGAATCCGGCTGACCATTCCCTCCACCTTGCCTTTCAAACGACTTCCGTCAACCCGGTTACCCTTGAAATCAGGTCTCCCGAAGGAAAATTGGTTTTCAACGCACAGGAAAAAAACCCAACGGGTGCCTGCAGTCGTACCATTGATGTCAGTAATTTTAAACAGGGTATTTATTTTCTGCGAATAACCAATACATTGGGTTCTGTAACGAAAAAAATCATCATAGAATAAAACATTATAACAACAAAAAATAGCGTTTCGGATTCGAAACGCTATTTTTTTATGCATTTTCTTATCTTTACCTGATGAATAAAAACCCGGTCATGAAACGTAACCTTATTTCAACCCTTATCCTGTTCCCATTTTTCATCTATGGTCAAACTGTATCACAAGCCGATGCCCGAATGGTGGCACAACACTTTTTTGACTCCCGGAAATCAGCACCGAATGAGCTAAAAAAACCGTTGCAGTTCGCTGCCGTTACCACAATGTTTTCAGAATCTACACCCCTGTACCACACCCTTTTACTCAAACCAAAAGGTTTTATTGTAATCGCCGCCACCCAAAATGTTATTCCTGTACTGGCATACAGCTACCAGGGTAACCATGCCGGGCAAGAGGTTCCCCAGAGTTTTCAATTCTGGATGAATATGTATTCGGAAATGATAATGGAAGCCCTTAAGAAACAATTGCCACCTACATCAGAAATCACTGAGCAATGGAACCAATTGCTTACGGGAATAATATGGAAGGAGAAACATATTCGAAGTACAGGCCCATTATTGACAAGTACCTGGAACCAAAACCGGTATTATAACTACCTGTGTCCTGAAGACCCGGCAGGTCCCGACGGAAAATGCTATGCAGGATGCGTGGCTTCGGCTATGGGTCAACTCATGTTTTATTACCGATGGCCCATAACAGGAACCGGATCCTATTCCTATGTCCATCCGGAATATGGCACACTGTCGGCAGATTATGAAAATACAACCTACGCATGGGACGCCATGGAAGATCACCTTTCGAACCCAAACCTTGCCGTGGCAGAATTGCTTTACCATGCA
>RZYD01000618.1 GCA_009930445.1 Bacteroidia bacterium
TGACCCCCAGTCAAGCACGCTAACCAACTGCGCCACACCCCGTACCGAATAAAGTGGCGCAAATATAGAACATTTTTCTTTATTTGCTTTCTCCTTTTTTAAAAATCATGATTTATTCCTTTCATGTGCCCGCATTCGCTAAGGAATATCTGCTGCTACTTTTTTGTTAAAAAAGGCCATGGTGGTTTTAATGATTTGGATAAGCGTGTGTTTTGCATTAGATTTGTAACTCAATTTCACCAAAAAAAACCAACAACGCTGTTATGAAAGCACGTCTCCTATTTTTCGTACTCCTGACGATTATTGTTTCCGGTTTCTCTTATGGCCAGTCAATCCGCTTTGCGCTTGATTTTTCAACCCAGGATTTTCAACTCGGGGAAATCGACTCCTATACAGTAATAAACCCTTTGGAACCCACCTGTTTTTTCCGGGAAATGCCCGGATATCCTTCCATGCCGATGCGGGTTATCACACTTGCAATTCCAGCAGATCTTGAATTTGAGGGATGTTCCATTGATGCCGGTGCAACGGTCGTGGCCGAAAACATCCGTGTTTATCCAACCCAATATCCGGTACCTACTGATGGTACACGCGCGCAATGGGTCGGTCCCGACCCGGCGGTTTATGACCGAAACGACCGCTATCCCCGCGATCTTTGTACGTATACCGGAACGCACGACCAGCGCCAATACCGTTACATAACGCTCGAGGTTTCTCCTTTTTCCTATTATCCCAAAGAGGGAAAACTTGAAATTCTCAACCAGGCCGTGCTTGAGGTGCGGCTCAAACCAGGTAAAAGAAACACCAATCCCCCGGATGACGGAGTGGTCTATTCGCTGCTCTCCCGTTTGGTGGATAACCCTGAAGCACTTACCCCCCCCGATACCAAATCTCCGGTAAATCCCAATGATGTCCAGTATCTGATTATTACCGATAACATTCTGGTTGATGCTTTTCAGCCACTTGCCGACTGGAAAACACAGAAGGGGATACCTGCAGAGATCCTTACAACACAAACGATTTTTTCTTCCTGGGTTGGTGCCACCGATCAGCTAAAACTGAAAGCCTGCCTTCAGGATTATTATCAGAATAAAGGATTGAAATGGGTTCTTTTGGGTGGTGATGATACCCATGTTCCGGATCAGGATTGTTACGGATGGGTAAATACTGCTACGCCTACTGAAGACAATACGATACCTGCGGATCTTTTTTATGGCTGTTTTGATAACCAGTTCGACTGGAATGCCGACGGTGATAACAGGATTGGCGAGCCCGAAGATAATATTGATATGGCACCAGAGCTTTTTATTGGCCGGGCACCGGTACAAACGGACTCACAGGCTACAGCGTTTGTCAATAAAACACTCCAATACGAAAAGGTTCCTCCGCAGAATTCTTTTGCCACGGAGTTTGTCTCCAGCGGAATACAATTATGGAATACCTGGGATGACCACAGTGATGCCGATTGGCGTAGTGAGGCCATGTGGAGCGAAGTGATTGCTCCTGCCTGGTCAGGAACA
>RZYD01000619.1 GCA_009930445.1 Bacteroidia bacterium
GTTCAGTAGTAAATTCAAGGGTTGTAGCCCGTTTCAACTTTCTTGTAACTTGACAGGAAAGTGCCACGCAGTCGGCTACTATTCTTATACTTAACGTTATAGCCTATTATACGAAAGAACATGACAGATACAATTGACAGACAAATTCCAAATGGAAAAATTTTTAAAGACAAAGCATTTTGGGTTGGAATTTTTTTAGGAGGACCATTAGTTGCCGGATATTTATTTTCTGAAAACTTTAAAACATTTGGACAACCTGATAAAGTTAAACCAACGTGGATAATTTCAATCATTGTAACAATATTGATTTTTGGATTTGCATTTCTAATCCCTGAAAATATTAATATTCCTAATCAACTTATTCCAATTACATACACTGCAATTGCATATGGACTATTTCATAAAATTCAATCGGAAAGAGCAACTCAACATATTAACTCAGGAGGATTAATCCATAGTTGGGGCAAAGTGATTGTTGTGGGTTTAATTGGTTTATTAATAACACTCTTGCCAATTCTTGCAATCGCTTATACTTATGACACAGTTGAAAAAGCTAATATTACAACTAAAACCTATGGAGCAACAGTAAAACATGAAATTGATTTTGATAAAAATAATATTACAGAAAAAGAAGTAGATTTAATTGCAGACGGTTTTATTGAAACTGGATTTTTTGACCTATCGGTTGCAAAGTATGTTTACGTTGTTAAAAATGAGAATAAATATGAATTATATATTTCAGTAATAGAGGGAATAGAGAATGACCAAGTTGCACTTCAACCATTTATTGAATTAAGGTCGCAAATGGATGATTACATTCCTACCATGAAAGTAGAAATTAAATTAGTAGTAGATTATGTTGATAACGTTGTAAAAATCTTGAAATAATGAACTTTAGAGCATCATTTTGTGACCCATTCAAGCCTGACATTATTGAAATGGGCGATATTGAAAAGGATAAAATAATGGAAACCTTTGAAAAAATTCCATGGAACAAACTTCTTGATGAAATGAAGACAAAAAAAGAAAGTGATATACACTACTCGCCTTCACTAGAAATTGAGAATAAGGACAACAAAAATGGACTTTCAGTTTCTGCGGTTGATGGAAAAGAATGGTACATCTTTTTTAAAAGACCCAAAATGGTTAAGAAATTTTTCGGATTAACGGAAAAAATGAATAATGATTACTTGACAGAAATAACTGGACAATCAGAAAATGATGTCAAGGAATGTTTGACAGCTTTAATTAATAATGATTTGGAATTTTTGGAAAGAAAGATAAAATAATAACAGGCTATAACAGCACCTATGCCCAATAGCCTATGAAAGTGCAAAATGAAACAGCAGAGCACCGCAGAAAATTTGTAGCGGGTGACAATGACGAAGCCCGCAAAACGGCTACTGGGCATAGCTGCAAAACGTTAGCGTTTATGCAAAGAAAAGACACAGCCTATGAATGGATTTGAATACATATTAACAAAACAAACGAGTTGGGCAGACAGAAACAATGTTAGATTG
>RZYD01000620.1 GCA_009930445.1 Bacteroidia bacterium
ATATACAGCCAAAAAGGAATCGGAACAGGATCCCCTCCGGCATAGCTATGCAATCCTGAAAGGTAATAATTTACACCAAAATAGGTCATCAAAACACTGGCAAAGGCTACCACCGACATCACGTTAAACAGGTACCGACTTTTCAATCGGGGAATTAATCGTAAATGAAGAACAAAAGCATACACCAGAATGGTAATCAAAGCCCATGTTTCTTTTGGGTCCCAACCCCAGTATCGTCCCCATGAGACATTGGCCCAAACAGCGCCAAGGAATGTTCCGATGGTTAAAAGATAGAGTCCGGGAATCATAATAACTTCTGATACCAGGGTCAGACGCTGAATAGCGTTTTCAATTCGATTTTGGAATTTTATTCCGGCGGAAATCTGCAAAATTATGGCGGAGAGACCAATTATCGCCGAGAGGCCAAGAAATCCGTAGCTGGAAGTAATCACTGACACATGAATGGTAAGCCATACGGATTTCAATACAGGTACCAGATTTGTAATTTGTGGATTCATCCATGAGAGGTGTGCCACCATTAGTACCATAGCTGAAAGCACTGCAGTAGCCCAGAGTGCAAAGGGTTCGCGGCGATAAAAGAGCAATCCGGCCAACATGGCCGACCATGCCATAAAAACCAATGATTCATAGCCATTACTCCAGGGAGCATGTCCCGAGATATACCATCGTAATGCCAATGCGCCTGTGTGAATAATAAAAGCCACCAGGAGATGGATAAATCCCACTTTACTGATCCAGCGATAATGAGTAAAGGGGTGGGCAATATTAAGGATGAACATACTAATCATAAAGAGGCCAAAGAGGCTGTAAAATTTCCATAATCGATTAAACAGATTGAGTTTATTTGATAAAATTTCTGCCTTTATCTTGGTTTGATCAATTAAAACCGCTGCCCCATGCTTCGTCTGGTATTCTGAAATTTCGGCGATGATTGCTGCAGCCACCTTCTGATTATTGGCGTAGAGAGATTCCGCCAGTTGTTTTTCTGTTGTAACTACGAATGATGAATCCTTTCCGGTCATTTCCGAAACGTTTTCGCCCGAGGCAATCCAACGGTGATGCTCGTTTCCTGGTATTGGGTAGAGTTTCAGGTACCTTCCGGTTAAAATTAGATATAACACATTAATCCGTTCGTCAACTTTCATTACTTCGCGGTCGTATTTTGTGCGGTAAACGGGTTTTTTGGCGTATGCTTTTTCAACGTCTTCCCTGAAGTGATAAGCTCCGGAATAGGGATCCACAATATCATTAAAAGCGGCATAATTTCCTGAAAGATTCAGTTGCTGGCGTAATTCAGGATATTTCACACGGATCATCCTTTCTCCCATCCAGGATTGCGGATCTGCTATCATGGAAAGAATTACCTGATCAGCGTTTAACCCCTTATACTGGCTGGCGCCATAAAGCGTGCGTAATACTTCATCGGCAAGTGTGTTAACGGGCATCATTCGTTCATTGGCTCCCAGAACCTGGAGCCGTCCAAACTTTTCTGCTGTA
>RZYD01000621.1 GCA_009930445.1 Bacteroidia bacterium
AACGGTAAATTGTATGAGTAGTGGCAGATTGCGTGGCACTTTCCTATCAAACCACTACGGAGTTTGAGCGGGCGACAAACCTTGATAATTACCACATCGCCTGCCATTACTTATACAAAATGTTGTATGCCGTTATTCATCACTTAGTTAATCCTTGTCTTGTACAATGATTTGCTTTTATGGTAACTTGTCCTTTCCAATTGTACTTACTATCTGAAGCACTATAATTATAGGTTCCTGCATTAAGCCGTATTGTTAGAGTGCCATCTTGACCACATTCTGGCGCATAATTCTTGTCAGTAAAATATGATGTCAATTTTCCCGCATAATATCCTTCAATATATATATTAATCTCTCCACTTTGACCATAATCTGAATAAAATGATACTGTTCCTTCTTCTTCAGTATCTTCATAAAAGGAATAATTAAAGTCATCTGTCTCATAGTAGTCATTAATATTAATGTTCAAAAAACAAAAAGAATTCTCGGAGCATTCGCCTTCCATTAAGCTAAATGTTTTTACGCTTGGAGGTAGTCTGTCAAAGAGAACCGAAAAACCTGTTTTTGTTCCATTGTAAATTATTCTTGGGTTATCTTCATTTGGTAAATCCGTATTTGTCGCATAGTAAATTTCACCTGTTTCTAAATCAACGAGCCTATAATCCTCCATCCAAATAGTCTGATACAAGTATAAATCGCTTTCGTGTTTATATGTAAAGAAAAAAATAGAGTATTCTCCAACGTGCGCTATGTAATCAAGGCTCAATCCTGGGGTTCCACGCTTAAATATCCCAATATCAAAAATCTTGTCCTTACCGTAGTAATTAGTCTCATATTGACTTGATTTGCTCTTTGTGCTATAGAGAGAGGTTATAGACATTGGATAAGATTTCTTGAAACTTAGGAGTAATTCCAGGTTTGATTTAGGTATGGCAAAATTTAAATTTTGACCGTCTACAAACTGTCCAACTGAAATTCCAATTAATTCACCATTAGAGTTTAGAACAGGTCCACCACTACTTCCTGGTGATATAGGAGCTGTAATTTGTATTAACTTATATCCTTCAAAGTCTCGCAATCCGCTTACTATTCCATCTGAAATTGTAGCCGGTAAGCCTTTCGGACTGCCAAGCACATAAATTTTTTGACCCGGTGTAACAGATGTTGTAGCAAATTTGATTGTGGGCATGTTTAAATCTGAAACTTTTAATAATATAAGGTCGACTGATTTGTCTGCAGCCAAATATCCTTCAATTTCATATTTTTTTGTTGAGTTATTTGTGTAGCAATATGCTGTTGTTGCACCTTCAATTACGTGATAATTTGTAGCAATAATATTCTCTCCAACAAAAAATCCTGAACCCAGTCCATTATCTGTTTCAATAGTCACAGTAGAATTAACTGTCTTGTTGTAAATCAATGTTGCATCTTGAGCAAAAACACTTCCCAAAAAGCAAATCATCAATGTTAGTGTTGCTAATATTTTTTTCATAGTCTTTACTTTAATGGCATACAACG
>RZYD01000622.1 GCA_009930445.1 Bacteroidia bacterium
CGGATTATGGAAGGTGAGCAATGTACATTGGGCGGTTTGCTTTTTTTGGGAAATAGAGATGCCATTGAACGCTATTTCCCTGATTTTAGAATCGATCTTTTGGAAGTTCCGGGTACTTCTTATACTGATGCAAAGATTCGCTACACTTTTCGGTTAGATGAGTATGACAATCTCTGGGAGTACTATTTTGAATGTATTACCCGGCTAAGGTCAAAAGTAGATGTGGAATATAAAATGGGAGATGAAGGTTTTGCTATTGATGTATCTCCGGGGTTTAATGCACTGCGTGAAGCATTGGTGAATATGCTGATGCATTGCGACCATTTCTCACCAGCTTGCCCCCGGATTAGAGTATTTACAAACCATATTGAATTTTATAATCCAGGAGGAATGCCTAAGCCCATTGAAGAGCTGAAAGGTAAAGATATCTCCCTGCCACGCAATCCTATTATTACAAAATTATTCAGGGTTGTTAAACTGGCTGAAAATGCGGGTTACGGACTTGATAATATGGAGTATAACTGGAAAGCTTATAATGGCTATTCCCCTGTTTTTAATGTGGATTTCGACTCCGTAATTGTGGACTTTATGCTTGCAGAAAAGCAAAGCGACAGGAAAACAAATAACTATTCCGCTTTTATGAATGCGTTGGAAGATAAACTCAACAATCAGCCGGCAAATATTGATGCGATAATTGAATTGTTGCTCTCACATGAAGAAATTCTAAAAGCCCAACTCTCCTCAAAAGATGATTCTGGGATGGAAACAAATCCCCGGGTGAACGCTCTGGGAACGCTCTGGGAACTCTCCGGGAACTCTTGGGGAACTCTCCGGGAACAACAGGGTGATAAAGCATTGGTCTTTCTGCTTTTAGTGGTTTTTGACAGTACCATAACGGTAGAAGAAGCCAGCAAGATAATCGGTGTAGGCGACCGAATGATTAAAAAATATATCCGGAAATTAAAGGATAGTAATTATTTAAAGCGTGTTGGCGGTGACTTCGGAGGATCCTGGCACCTAATACCTAACCCCTAAATCCTAACCCCTAAATCCTAACCCCTAATACCTAAAAACTAACACCAAAAAACTAACACCAAAAAACTAACACCTGGAAAATGAACACCAATACACTCAAGAAATTCGCTCAGCAGGCACGACGAAAGCTGCTGGAACAGATAGAAGCCAAGCTTGATATGGTTTTGACCACCGACTCCGCTGAATTGCGTGAGAAGAGCGCGCAGATCAGTAAGCTCCGTGAGGCCATTAATAATACAAGCCGGGAGCAAGTGATTGAAAAAGTGGCTTATACCTGGTTTAACAGACTTATGGCATTGCGGTTTATGGATGCCAACGACTACCAACCCACAGGCATAAGCATTGTGACTCCCCGGGAAGGATATACGACACCGGAGATCCTGGAAGAGGCCAAGCAGGGAATGATACCTGATGATCTGCAGGTAAAAAGGCAACATATCTTTGATGTGCTGGACGGAAAGATCCCTGCCTCCAATCC
>RZYD01000115.1 GCA_009930445.1 Bacteroidia bacterium
TGTGGCGGTCCATGGAACAAAAATAGCCATCCTTGGGTAAATGGCCAACAAAAATAGCGTTTCATTGGAAAAAATTTGCACCCTGTGATCGGTTACGAAAAATCACGCCTCATCCACTCCCGACCCCTCTCACCCATTTCAGAAAGTCTCTGATCTGACAGATCCAACGCTTCTTCCAAAGCCGCAATCAAAGGATCAACGCCTATTTCAGTCCACCAACCGCAGTTATTCTCAAGCAACCCTTGCCAAGGGGCTCCATTGGTCACAATGGCTGGAGTTCCTGATGCTAAAGACTCGGCAACAGACATGCCAAAATTTTCCGAATACGTGGGGAGTATAAACAAGCTTGCGTCACGATAGGCTTGCCATTTGTCCCCACCATACAAAGGACCAGCAAAATCGACCCGCTCCAATGACAAATCATCAGCAAATTCTTTCATTTTGTCCAAATAACCTTGGCTATCCACTCCAACGATCCGAAGTTGCCAATTAGGAAATTTACACTGAACAGTCTTCCAAGCAGGCAGGAGCATATCAAGGCCTTTTTTAGGATGAATCCGCCCCAAAAAAAGCAGCGTTCGGATCGAATGGAATTTTCTTGGAATAACTTCTGGAATATGAATCCCGTTAGGGATAACAGCAACAGGCTGCTTGAATCCATGATGACGAATATCTTCAAGTTCAGGCATTGCTGTGGCATGGAAACAACTCGTCCATGATAATGCAGGGCGCTGTATCATCGGCCAAAAAATTTTTTTAACCACAGATCCACTCTGAAAAGCCCACAAAGACAATGTCCCACGAGGCGAAACAACCAAAGGCTTATTTGATTTTCGAGCAGATACACATGTATATACATTTGGCATCATCCACAAACTATGATTATGATACACATTCGTAGTATTACCAACATCTAAAAGCAACATTTTCATCTCGGATGATACTCCAAGACGAGAGAAGTACCCGCTTCGCTTGCAAAGAAAATGCTCAAGATTCTTCCCAGTTAAATCATTAGAGCCTTCGAGTGTCATCAGCGTAACCGAACATTGATGATTCAAAAGTGCGAAACATAATTCAGGCACAGTGTATGCTGGACCACTGGCTTCTTCTCCAATAAAAGGAACTACATGAACAATATTCATAAATACGCCATCAGATATATATTCAATACATTTTGCGCCAGGGAGCCAAAATTCTAATATTTTTTGTTTCAGTTTTTAAAATTATTTCATGAAGATATTGCGCGGCAGTTTGAGGATGAATGCCTTTTGACCACGTTTGAATATATTCCCGATCCAAACCATCAATGCCTCCTTTTACCATTTGAGTGCGCAGCGCTTCCTGTAGAGACGTCACTGATTGAGCTTGAAATACACCACCCAGTCGCGGATTCTGAATAAGTTCACTCGCCCCGCACGCGTCACTGACCACAACAGGCGTCCCAGCCATAAGCGCCTCATTTACAACTGCGCCCCAACCATCATAACGACTCGGCAGGACAAGAAGATCCGAGGCAGCCATCACCTGTTTCACCGCATCATTTGCAAGTCCCCCCTCCCAAACGATACGTTCATTAATGCCCAGTTCACACGCAAGTTTACCCAACTCATGCCGCAAAGGGCCATCCCCAACAATACGCAAGTTCCAAGTAAACTCGCGCAAACCACCAAGGGCACGCATCAATAGGTCAACACCTTTTCTAAATATCAGCTGCCCAACGAAGAGTATTGTAAAAGCATTATTTATAGCCGAATAAGATTCGACAACGCTTTGAACATCGACAAAATAGCCAAATGAAAAAATTTTATTTTTAGGAAATAAAGACATAGAATACCACCGCACACCAAGATCACCAGTAGCTAGAAGAAAATTCAATCTTCTCCTCCACTGTGCTGCAAGCAAAATATAATGTAAACGCCGTAACCACGAACGTAATCCATCGTTATGCCTCCCAGGCTCTGCAAATACACCAAGAAGTACCGCTGTTTTCCGTGCCTGTTTCATTGTCCAATATGTTTCTGGATAGGCGTTGAAACCGGAAAAAACATGCACATCACTTTTGTTTTGCGTTTGTTCAAGCAAACACAAACGTTCGTTACGACTTGGAGCAACAATCAATTTGGCTGGTGAAAAAACCGGTCTCACCCAGCCTTGGCGCAATCGACCAGATGACACATCCGATTCCGCCACAACCCAAACATCACCATCCCAAAGCTTGGCAACCTCTCGGATAAGAGGGGCCTGATGGATCGAAGGAATGTTTTGCCAAAAAACCAGTGAACTCATTGCCGACCCCCTCACATTGGTGAGAGCTTACCTGTTTGCACTTGCTTGCCGTGAAGCGACTCGCTTGCCAAACATAAACCTATAAGAACCCAGTAAATAAGCCCATTCCCATTCACAGAAAACAACACTGCTTCCCCAACATTAACTGTCAAACATGCAAACAAAAGGGCCATGAGGGGAGGGTCTAGCCGTGTTGCCTTGGAGAAAAATGCACCAAGAAAAATCAGAAAGGCCACAAGTCCAATGACGCCAATTTCTTCCAGTATCGCGGTATACACGATTCCCTTCTCTGAAGATGCCGAAATCGGAATGCCCATTAAATATTTAACCCTCGACCCAAAATCCACTGTGGCATCTACGCCGAAGCCATTTCCGATCCATGGGCTTTTCATGAAATTCGTTAAATGGCTCTCGACTCCCCTGCCCCTAGAATGCTCAAAAGCCTCACCCACAGAAACTTTAGTTTGTCCTTTGGTCATAAATCCAGAAACTGCATTGGAAAAAGTGTCCGATGTGCCCAGTAAAGCAAGCACTATGGCTATGACCAACAAGAAAAGAACAGCCCCTTTCTTCATGGAAATGCCTATGCTATGCGATCGTTGCCCCAAGAAGACAGGAAACGATATGAAAAGCGCCAGCCCCGTGGCAACCATCGACGTCCTGGACTTGGAAAGAAACATGCACGCGACAAGAAGGCAAAGTAAAGTCACCCACTTCTTCAAATGTGCAACATTTTTTATAAAAAATATCCGAACGATAAACCATGCACAAAGAGGTGACCAAAATATTCCAAAGGCCTGAGGATGATTTAATATACCCTGGAAACCACGACCATTTCTTAAAAATCCTATATTATGCAAAAAATATGTAGGCAATGAGAACAAGAGAACCATAATAGAAAGACTGAATATAGTCCTGGATAATCTCTGAAAATCTTCCTTATTCATGGATAAACTTCCGGATAATACCGAAACAACGACGACATAAAATGACGTTGCCTTGAGCATGGATATGGCGGGGTATCGGCTCCAGAATGAAATACACAACACTGTGATATAAAATAATGTTAAGGGCAAAATAAGAGAATTGCTCCTCAGCTTTGACCGAAAAAGAAGAGAAAAACTGGCTATGTAAAGGAATCCCCAGGCATAAAGACCAAAAAATGGTGGAAACGCAACCAAAGCGGGGTTGGCATATTTAACGACAACAGAAAATGCCATAGCCTCCACGGCCTGACGACGCCCATTCATGGCATAAACCGAGAGCAGTACAAAACACGCCGCCACACAATATGGGCTAAGGGTGAGCAAACCAAACGCAGCACCAAATCCAACGATCATCTTCCAGGAAAGCTGAAAATCAAAATTCAGAGGACGATCCCCTGCTTGGCTCTCAATTGTGCTGGAAAATGTGTTCATTGGATTCGCGAAGGAACGGATGCATCTTCCCGCACCAGATAAAAATGACCAGCCTCTCCGGCCGTGATCCGTGCGGAGCGTACTCCTGGAATTTGCACTGTCACCTCACGTTCCTTGACCAATGGCGCAAAGGAGTAAATCAGCCATTCGCGGTCAGGTTTTCGACCAAGCTCCAAGGCGAGGGAAAAGACCGGAATCTCTGTCTCCAAAGTCCAAGGCTTGCGCGGGTCCAAATTAGTATCAAGCAGGAACCATCGCTTTTTGTCTTTCAATTCGTCCGGTATGGCGCTCTGATGGAGGTGTGGGGTGCTTGGATTGTCGACAAGCCGACCATGCCGCCAAAAACGTTCCAAGGTGTCGTTGTCATGCACTCGGTCCACAGCCCGAACCAAAGCCATAAAATAGTCCCCGTTGTTGGCCACTGTATCGGTCCATCCCCGGAACTCCCGCACAACGCGGGGCCTGAGTAGCCACATGCCGAATTGGACCATGCCAGCGTATCGTTCTGGCGTGTAATCCTGCCCTAGAGAAGCATAATATTTACGTTTATCATTATCTTGTGACGGTTCATTCCCATCCCATACCGACAATTCAAACCAGTAGTTTGGATTTTTCTTGTAGATTTCTTCCAGCACAAAAACCTGATTCATGGCCCGAATTTGAGGACTCCAAGCTGTAAAATCCACGGACGGGTCCCAATTGTGGGTGTAAAACGCAACAGAAGCCCCATCCCAAACCGAAGACCACGGCTCAAACCTATCCGTTGTATGCAAGGAATAAGCGCCCCACCCACCCCATCGACCAAAAGCACCCGGGAAAAAAGCGTTATAGCCTATAAAACGCGCATTCTCTTTCCAGCTAGGCGCATCCAAACCGTCTCGCATACCATCAAACAGCGCTCCATAGCGTTCAATCCAGCCATCACCCACAACCTTGCGCTTGAACTCGTCCGAACGACCAGAACTATACACTTGCATATAGCGCTGAGATTTTTCAACTTCGCGCCATCGCAATTTTGTATGTTCATTATTGGAGACAAACAGCACACGAGGAGGGTTGGGATACCATTCCTGGAATTTCTTTAAGAGGGGTTGAGAAGTCCACTGCGCGCCAACTTCCCTCCACGGATCAAGCGGGCCAAAGGGTGAAACAGTTTTTTCGATGTCGCCATTTACCAAGACAACATTGGGATTAAGTGCAGCTGGCAGACCAAAATATTCTTTCTGTGTGGTCAAAAGCTTCTCCCACTGTGACCCAATCAACGAAATCGGCAAACCGCGCTGGGCCGCGAACTTGATAGCCTTTTCATACTGCAAAAGAAGCGTGGCTTCTCCAGGGTCACTGAGCTTAAACCATGGCAGAATCTGGTGTCCCTCTTCAAGTAGCTTCAACTGGAATAGAGGACTAAAACCCCCCGGGCGACTACCGCTGTTCCAGTGTGCAATGAGGGGGAGGGGGTGCCCATTTTTACCAGCACTCGGGGCAAGGGATTCAGACAAAATTTCATTTATCTCTGAACAATTCCCAAACGCAGAAAAAATGCTCGTAAAAACAAGTAAAAGCAAAATTATATATCTCATTCCAAAGACTTTATAAACTTGCATGGATTTCCTGCAGCCAAAATGTTTGACGCAATGTCTTTCAGAACAACGCTTCCTGCACCAATTACTGATTGAGTCCCTATTTAAAAAATTTTGAAAACAATACATTTTCTCAATATACTAAAAAAATTTGTCATATTTTTCCAACTTTTAACTCTCTTATCGAATATAATATTACAAAAACAAAACGGATAGCATAAGAAACCAGACCAGATATAGCCAACCCAAGCGCACCAAGCCCACTATCAAGCAAAAAAAACGCAATAATTACAAACAATACGCACCAAAGAATGTTAAGATTCAAATTAATCCACATTTTATCAAGAACTGCGAATGTATTCCCGATCATATTTTGAATACAAGCAAACAAAGACATAAGAACAATAACAACCAAGACAGGCCATGAATTTTCAAATCCGTTTCCATAAAATTTCATAATATTTGGACTGAAAATCATCAAAATAAAACAAATAGGTACCAATACTTTAAATGAAATTTTTATCGAAAAAAATAAAACATTTTTCATTGAATCATGATCATTCACGCCTTTTCTTTCTGACATAATTGGGAGTATTGTGTTTGTTATTATAGATGGAAAAAATAACATCATACCGAGCCATTGGTAACTTGCGCTATATATACCCATCTGAACATAGCCGTCATGATGGTTAACAAGCATCACATTCCCAACCCAAACACTCCCCCAATGAGTCACGCCACTCAACATGGCAGGCATACTAAATTTGTACAAAAGATTAAGCCTTTTTTTTAAATCACAAAAATGAACACTTATTTTATATTTTGTTAAGTATTTTCTAACTATATAAGAATTAAAACAGCATTGTGAAAAAAGCCCAATAATCATTCCTATAATTACACCATTTGTTTTTTGAATATACGCACCACCAACAATGCATAAAAAAGTAATCATGCCTGAAGCAAAATTTGTTATTGACTGTGATCGAAACGCTTCGAACCCTGACAAAGTCCCTGTTTGTACTCCATTCCATGCACCCAGTACCAGCAGTACAGAACTAATTTTCAATGATTCAACTATATCAGACCTATTCAAAACATTCTCGGCAAGAAACGGAGAAAACAAAAAAAATGCGCCTCCAACAATAAGTCCAGAGCAGACTGAAAAAATCAGCGAAAAGCCTATAATACCACCTGCATTATAAGGATCTGTCTCTTTAAGTTCAGCTACATACTTAGAGCATGTAAGCCCAACGCTAAACGATGCAAGAACTTGAAACATCGTTATGCTGTTTTGTATTACGCCAACTTCTCCATAAAGTTCCTCCCCTAATATCCGGGCAGCCATCATTCCCGCGAGAATGGTAAACCCGCGAGAAGCAACAGTGCCAAAAAAATTCCAAAATGCTCCTGAAAACAGGCGATCACGTATATTTTTTGTTAACAAAAATCTTTCCTTGTATGATGATCTGCAGCATCGGCCGGTCCGGCCTGAAGTCACTGTGTGCTCGCAGAAAGCACCGCCCGACCTTTTGCCGTCAGGCGGCAAAGCTGCGCGGCGTATCCGGCTTTGTCATGACCACGAATCCAGCATCCACGGCCGGCCGAAGACAGACTTTGCGGAAGCGCCCTTCATGCTTCAGGCCCAAAACATATCTGAGGTTGCCGCGCTTCATAGCGCCATCCATCCCCGCAAACAACTGCCGCACTTCCCCGGCAACGTCCCGGTAACCCCCGGTGCACGGCCCAACTCCTGGCCAAAAGGGTTCTGCCTGGGTCTCTGAGACCAAGAACATCTCGACTTTATACACTTTTTTCTCAAAAAAGGCCCATCTTTCGGTCTTAGAATGAGGTCATCAATCAAAAATCAGCCAATTTTTATAACCAACAACAAATATCATGAGATAAAACTCGCGTTGCGAGCCTTGTTGTGTCTGGGTCTCTGAGACCAACAACATGCCAATTTCATGCACTTTTTAATCAAAAAAGGGCCTTAATTCGACCTTAAAAATGCGTCATCCGCCCAAAATCAGCCTGTTTTTATACCTAATATCCTGATATATCGCGTGAAAACTCGATGAACTCCATGTCCTTTCATTTTGTCAAAA